>JAJAZB010000384.1 GCA_026785975.1 Cytophagaceae bacterium
GAGAAAAACAGTTTGGTGGAGGCCGAACCGCCGAACGTGCCGCGACCGGGATTACCGAGCAGTTAGTAAGCTTAGGTTTTGAAGCAGGTCGAATGAAAACCGGAACGCCTCCACGGGTCGATGGACGGAGCCTGGATTATTCGGTCATGGAAGAGCAGCCGGGCGATGAACAACCGGGTAAATTTTCCTACCTCGATACCCCGAAACTCACCCGTCAGCGCAGTTGCTGGATTACGTACACCAACCCGGAAGTACATGAAATCCTGCGGACGGGTTTCGATAAATCACCCATGTTTGCCGGTCGAATCAAGGGACTTGGCCCCCGGTATTGCCCCTCCGTTGAAGACAAAATCAATCGGTTTGCCGATAAAGATCGTCACCAAATCTTCGTCGAACCCGAGGGCTGGGATACAGTCGAGGTGTACGTAAATGGCTTCTCGACTTCGCTCCCGGAGGACGTACAGATCAAAGCAATGCGTAAAATTCCAGGTTTTGAAAAGGCCAGAATGTTTCGTCCAGGCTACGCGATTGAGTACGATTACTTTCCCCCAACCCAGTTAAAGGCGACCCTGGAGACTCATTTAGTGGAAAAATTATTTTTTGCCGGACAAATAAATGGCACGACCGGTTACGAAGAAGCGGCCTGTCAAGGCTTGATGGCAGGCATTAACGCCCACAATAAAGTTACCCAAAAAGGGGATTTTACGTTGAACCGAGCCGAAGCCTACATCGGCGTTTTGATCGATGACCTCACCAATAAAGGGACCGAAGAGCCTTACCGGATGTTTACCTCCCGGGCGGAATATCGTACCCTTCTCCGGCAGGATAATGCGGATCTGCGCTTGACCGCCAAAGGTCATAAACTGGGGTTAGCTTCGGATGAGCGCTATGACCGAATGGTCAAAAAACTTGACCAGATTCAGACGTTGATTCAGAAATTGAAGCAGCAAAAAGTAACGCCTGAAGAGGCAAATACGTTTTTGACGGCTTTGAATTCATCGCCCATCCGGGAAAAAAGTTCACTTACTCTTTTATTAAAACGGCCCGGCTTTTCGTTAGAAACCTTGAGCGAGATGCATCCGGGAGCGAAAGACCTGATTGAGAATTATTCCGATGAAGTGCGTGAGGAAGTTGAAATCAACATCAAATACGAAAGCTACATCGAGAAGGAACAACAGATGGCTGAGAAGGTGACCCGCCTTGAGAACCTGACAATCAATCCGGATTTTAACTACGAAATGCTCACGGCACTATCGAAAGAAAGTCGGGAAAAACTTCGTAAAATTCGTCCGCAAACGCTCGGTCAGGCTTCAAGAATCAGTGGGGTAACTCCGGCAGATATTTCAATCCTTACGGTTCATCTCGGTCGCTAATTTTTAAATACTGCGTTCAATGCCCGCGAGGCGTTACTTTCAAACCCTCAATCATACCGTGTTTGAGGGTTTCCTTTTGTTCAACTATGAAATTACGATTACTTCTTTTCTACGTGATTACTGGATTACTGATGGCAGGTTGCGCGCAACAAATACCACCCACGGGTGGCCCCAAAGACGTAGCACCCCCGGAAGTCGTGCGTACGGTGCCCATCAATCAGTCGACAAACTACGTTGGAAAGCGTATCGAATTAGAGTTTAACGAATACATTTCCGTTGAAAATATCAATCAGCAATTACTCATCACCCCGTCCCTAGCCGGACTGTACTCGGTGCGCATTCGCCCAAAAGGAGTAACAATTACGTTGGATAGTGCCCTGCGCCCCAACACGACGTACAGTTTGAACTTCAGAAATACCTTTCAGGACGCCACCGAACGTAATCCCGCTCGGAACGTAAAACTGGTTTTTAGTACCGGAACAACCATCGATTCACTTTCGGTACGAGGGCAGGTGACCGATCTTCAGACCAATCAGCCGGTGTTGGACGCTATGGTCGGACTGTACCCGGTGAGCGATACACTGAAATTTTCGAGGAACAAACCGTATTATTTTACCCGCACGGATAGTTCAGGAAATTACGAATTAGAAAACCTTCAGGCCGGTACTTATCGCATGGCGGCCGTGGTCGATGGCAACAACAATTTGCTGTACGACGCCCAAAAAGAACGGATTGGATTTAGCGAAAAACCGATTCGGCTGGAGTCGAATCGGACGGGTGATGATTTGCAAATTGTCTTTGTCGATCGAACGCCAAACCGGGTCGTCACCACCCGACCGTCCGTGAATTATTATACGGTTGTCTACACGAAGGGCGTCAAGCAAGCCGTCGTACAATTTCTAAATCCCTCCGACAGCATCCCGTATATGCAAGTGGATGAAAAACAAATCCGATTCTTCAATACCAACAACGCAGTCGATACCATACGGACGACTATCCAGGTGACCGATTCATTGGACCTAAAATTCACCCATCCCCAAAAGATAAAGTTTCGGCCAAAAGGAAGGAGGGAGGAGGGCGTTCGGGAGAATTTCCAGATAAAAACGGTTCCCGCTGATCGGGAATCCGTCGAACTTCCGCTGGTCTACAAACTCCAGTTCAGTAAACCCGTCAAAACGTTTAATGCCGATTTGGTGCGGGTATTGGGAGACACGACCAACGCCGCTCCACTCACAACTAAGAATTTTACCTGGAATGCGTACCGAACCGAACTAACGCTGCAAACTCCGGTGAAAGCAACTGAACAGGTCCGCATCATTTTCCCCAAGTTGACATTTTTAAGTGTGGAAAATGATACGAACCAGGTCATCCAAACCAATCACCCCTTGAGTAAGCCCGAAGAATACGGCGCGATCAGTGGTACGGTCAGAGGGGCTCAGGAAGGTATTTTGGTGGAATTACTCGATGCGGAGTACCGCCTGGTGCGAACAATCCGGGATCAGGTCAGATATGATTTCCGGTTGGTGAAGCCCGGTACGTATTTTGTACGGGTTATCGACGATCGCAATCGCAACGGACGCTGGGATCCGGGTGATCCTAATTTATTTGAACGCCCCGAACAAATCCTCTTTTATCCAACACCCATTCGTTTAAAGCCCGATTTTGAGTTTACTGGGAACGATTTCCAACTCAACTAAATTAACGAACATTTATTATTTAAAAAGTTCAACATTTCAGTGGATAACTTAGTGGATAACTAAGAAAAGTGTGTGGAGCCAAGCCCAACTTGTCAGCCGTAGCTGTGGATAGTTAAAGACGATTTGTGGATAAAATCAGCGTCAAGCCAATTCAGTGGATAACTCCAACGTTTTCAACAAAAACCGGGTAGGTTTATTAACTGTTATTTCAGCGTTGGGGAAATTATATTTGTTCACAGAGCATGGGTGTGGATAATGTGCATAATTAAACTACCAACTGATTATAAGGTAGTTAATTGTTAATAAGCCAAGTCCGATTGTGGATAAATGAAGAGTTTATTCACACCACAAAAAGTAGGTAGTTGCTTGAAATAACTTTTCCACATATCCACAGTGGTAATGATAAAGACAATAAAAAAGACATGAAAAATTTATTATTTATAAACAAGGGAATAAAAACCTTAACCATCTTAGGGTGGCTATCGACCGGGTGGGGTCTCGATGGAGCGTTGGCGCAAACGCCAACCGTAGAGTCGAAAAAAACTTCAGGGAATACGGAACTGGACTTGGGGCGCGAGTACCTGAGAACGGGCGACTACGAAAAAGCAAAGTCGGTTTTTCAAAAAATATCGCGCGACAAAGACCACCTGCCCGCCGTGTACCAACCGTACCTGCAAAGTCTGGTACAAACGAAAGACTGGAGCGAGGCCGACAAATTCCTGAAACGCTTAATTCGCTCCGACGAAACCAATTCCCTGTACCACGCAGCGGCCGGACGCGTGGCGATGCAACAGGGAAAGGCGGAAGAAGCCGAAAAGCAATTTCAGGAAGCGATCAGCCGGGCGAGACGTTCGGAAGAATCGACCAGCCAATTGGCGGGCAGTTTTGCCGAGAGTGATCAGCCCGATTGGGCGATTAAAACTTTCCTGGCCTCGCGAGCCGAGTCGAGAGACGAGAATCGGTACGCCCTGTCGTTGGCCCGGCTTTACCGGGCCACAGGGCAATCTGAAGCCATGATTGGCGAGTATCTGCGGTTTGGTAAGATTGACGGAAACCGGGAATTGGCCCAAGGGCGGATGCAGGACGAAATAAAAGATGAAAAAGAGATTATTTTGCTCGAAAAGGTTTTATACAAAAAGGTCCAGGAACAACCCAACGAGCCGTATTTCGTCGAGATGTTGATTTGGCATTTGTTGCAGGAAAAAGAATTCAACAAAGCGTTCATCCAGGCCCGGGCTATGGATCGGCGCTACCGGCAGGAAGGCCAACGCATCGTGGAGATTGGCTTCATGTCGATGCAGAACAAGGATTACCCCGCCGCCGGAAAATCGTTCGAGTATCTGGTCAGGGAATACCCCAAGAGTGCCAACTACCCGGTGTACCGCCGCTTGCTGATCAATGCCAAGGAAGAAGTCGTCAAAACCACGTATCCGGTTAATCAGCACGATATCCGGGTTTTGATTGGCGAATACCAGAAATTATTTGACGAATTAGGCAAGAATCAAAAGACGCTCGAAGCGTTGAGAAACACGGCACGTTTGTACGCGTTTTACCTCAACGAAAAAGATACCGCAACGGCCATCCTCGACCTGGCCATCAAACTGGGTGGAAATGATCGCGATTTTATCGATAACTGCAAGCTCGAACTGGGCGACGTGTATTTGTTGAAAGGCGAATCCTGGGAAGCAACCCTGCTCTACTCCCAGGTAGAGAAGTCAGAAAAAGACAGCCCCTTGGGCTACGAAGCCAAACTTCGTAACGCCAAGCTCAATTATTACAAAGGCGATTTTGAGTTGGCGAAAGAAATGCTCGACATTCTGAAACTGGCAACGACCCGCGAAATTGCCAACGATGCGCTCGACCTGAGTTTGCTTATTCAGGATAACACCGGCGTAGACAGCAACGAGACGGCTCTCAAGGCGTACGCCTCGGTTGAACTACTCTTGTTCCAGAATCGCACTAATGATGCCCTGGTGCGGCTGGATAGCCTGTTTACGAAATTCAAAAAAGACCCCTTAGCCGACGAAATTTTGTTCCTGCGCGCCAACACGTTACTAAAGGAAAACGAGTCCCAACGCGCGATTGAGGACCTGGAAAAAATCGTTAAAGATTATCCTTACGACATCCTCAGCGACGATGCCGTTTTTCTGATTGCCAAGACCTATCAGGAAAAAATGAACGAGAAGGAAAAGGCTATGAATCTGTACCAGGAGATCCTGAAAAAATACCCCGGCAGCATCTACGGTGCCGAGGCCCGGAAGCGATTCAGATTGTTGCGGGGTGATGCAATAAATTGACCGGAAAATGATTTTATAAGGAAACACTTTTCCTGAAAAAAATCACCATCCATGAACCCTTTTGTTGGCCTCCTGCTCCTGATTACCTGGCCTGTTTCCGTGCTGGCTCAATCAACGCAATCCACTGAACCTGAGACGTTTTCTTGCAGCTATTTTGGCTCGAAAACGTACCGTAGTCCCTGCGACAACAACGCATTTCTGTCTAATCGCCACGCCGAAGAAGTCGTGGATCGAATCCTGCGTCCAGTCGGACTTTCCCGTAACTTTTCCGTTGTCGAGTGTCCCAGCGTGGAAAACTGCTACGCCCTCGTACGGGGTGGGCGGCGCTTTATCGTTTACGATAATTCGTTTATGAAATTAGTTGAAGATCGCACCCAAAATTCCTGGGCGGCTATCAGCATCATGGCGCACGAAATTGCGCACCACCTCGAAGGGCACACCGTCGACGGCATGGGTAGCCGACCCGAAAAAGAACTCATCGCCGACCGGTGGTCGGGTTGGGCGCTGCACCAAATGGGCGCCACCCTCGACGAAGCCCAACTGGCCATGCGCACCCTCCAATCCGAAATGGGCGATTACACCCACCCGGCCCGGTCGCTTCGCTTAGCGGCCATTGAAAAAGGCTGGCGGGAAGCGGAAAGCCTTTATCCCCGAGCCAGCCGTACACAGCCTTCCGTAGTTGCTACGCCGGTGGAAAAGCGCAGTTATCCAGCCCCGAATGTGGATAACCCTGTGGAAAACCGTCCAACTTATCAACCAGAGCGCAAAACCAGTCGTCCGGTATTGGCGAAAGAAACCGGGTGTATTACCGGGGATTGTACCGATGGGGAAGGGATTTTTGTCCACAGTAGCGGGGAAAAGTACGAAGGCGAATGGAGCGAAAGTAAGCGCAATGGTTGGGGAATCCACTACTACGCCAACGGTCGGAAAAAGTACGAGGGGCAGTTTCTGATGGGCAAACGTCACGGCAAGGGCAACTATATTTTCCAGAACGGCGACCGCTTCGTCGGAGATTTCCAGGACGATCAAATGAGCGGGAAAGGCACGTACTTCTACGTCAATGGCGATCGGTATTTCGGTGAATTTCGCAACAACCGGCGTCACGGCAAAGGCACTTACGTGTACGCCAATGGGCAACGCGAGGTTAATTTCTACGTTGATGACACCATAGCCCAACGGGGACGAACTGAGGAGTAAGTTTGAATCCACAAAAAGGAAAGTTATTGTATCTTTGAAAATCTTACGTTTGTAACGGATACTAAAAAAAATAAAACTTTCCAAAGATGGAATCGCCCCAGATCGCCCCATTAACCGCTCCAAAAACTGCCCGCTACGAGCGGCTGTACGACCTTCTGCCGAACTACGTGGCCAAATACAACAAGAGCGATGTTTTTGCCCAGAAAATCAATGGGCAATGGAAAACCTACAGCGCCGAAGAATCCATTCGCCTGATCGACCAGGTGAGTATGGGTTTGATGAAATTGGGCATCGGCAAAAATGACAAGGTGGCCATTATCTCGCCCAACCGGCCCGAATGGAATTTTGTTGAGTTTGGTATCCAGCAAATTGGAGCCGTCAGCGTTCCGATGTACCCCACCATTACCGTCGACGACTACCGGTACATCTTCAATGATGCGGGGGTCAAGGTGGTGTTTGTGGGTAGCGAAGAGATTTACCAAAAGGTAGAAAAAGCCCGCCCCAACGTGCCCAGCCTACAAGCGGTGTACACATTTGATGAAACAGCGGGGGCTAAATCATGGACGGAAGTACTCAAGCTGGGCGAAACAGGGGACAGAGTCGCGCTCGAAGCCGCCAAGAACCAGGTCGAGGGCGAAGACCTGCTAACGCTCATTTACACCTCGGGTACCACCGGTGTACCCAAGGGCGTCATGCTGACGCACAATAACATCCTGAGCAATGTCGAAGCCGTAATCGGGTACATCCCGATTGATGAAACCGCGCGGGCGTTGAGTTTCTTACCCCTCTGCCATATTTACGAACGGACGGTAATTTACGTGTACCTGCGGCGGGGAATCTCGGTTTATTACGCCGAAAGCATGGAGACCATCGCCGACAATTTGCGGGAAGTGAAACCGCAGGTTTTTACAACCGTACCCCGTTTGTTGGAAAAGGTCTACGACAAAATCGTTTCGAAGGGCCACGAACTGACGGGGCTGAAAAAATCGCTGTTCTTTTGGGCACTCAATTTAGGGTTGCGCTACGACCCCATGAAACCAATGGGCTGGTGGTACGACCAACAATTGGCCTTGGCCCGTAAACTGATTTTCAGCAAATGGCAGGCGGCACTGGGTGGCAACGTCAAGATCATTTGCTCGGGTTCGGCGGCGCTGCAACCGCGTTTGTCGAGGGTGTTCTGGGCGGCGGGCATTGCCGTCTCTGAGGGGTACGGCCTGACCGAAACCTCGCCGGTGGTGTCGACGAGTATGGTCGAGCCCAAGGATTTTCGCATCGGCTGCGTCGGCACGGTGATTCCTGGCGTCGAGGTGAAAATTGCCGAGGACGGCGAAATCCTGGTGAAAGGCCCGAACGTGATGAAAGGCTATTACAACAAACCCGAACAAACCGCCGAGGTAATCGACGCCGGGGGTTGGTTTCACACGGGCGACATTGGTACATTTGAAGACGGAAAATACCTGAAAATCACCGACCGCAAGAAAGAAATTTTCAAAACCTCGGGCGGGAAATACGTGGCCCCGCAGGTGGTCGAGAACAAACTGAAAGAATCGATGTACATCGAGCAGGTCGTTGTGGTGGGTGAAGGCCAGAAATTCCCCTCGGCTCTGATCGTTCCTGAATACGGTGCCCTCAAAACCTGGTGTAACTTACACGAAATAGCCTGCGATACGAATCAGCAAATGGTTGATAATGAAAAGGTTATTGAAAAGATCAACCAGGAGGTCGAGAAGTTAAACGAAGCGTTTGCCCAGTACGAAAAGGTGAAAAAAAATAGCCTGTTGGCTCAACCCTTCACCATCGACGGCGGCGAACTAACGCCCACGCTCAAACTTAAGCGTAAAAACATCAGTACCAAATATAAAAACCTGATTGACAAAATGTACGCTTGATCAGGCTTCGGCCAACAAGTAAGCTTTAAAATCGTCAAAGCGGCTCGTCATCGGATGGGCCGCTTTTTCTTTGTCCAGCAGTACCGCCAATCGGTCGGGCAAGGGCAGCGTCGTCCCGATGGCTTGTTGCACGACGTTCAGAAACTTCGCCGGGTGCGCGGTCGATAAAAACACGCCCGTCACCGGTTCATCGACGGTGCGTAAATAATTTTTCAGCGCCAGATACGCCACCGCCGTGTGCGGACACATGACGTAACTCGTTGCGTCGTAAACCGATTTAATGGCCTGTCGGGTTTGGGTATCATCGTAAAAATCACCGGTCACCAACGAGCGTACCCGATCCCAATCCTCGCCGGACAAGAGTTTCATCCGCACAAAATTGCTCGGACTACCCACGTCCATCGCGTTGGAAATC
>JAJAZB010000385.1 GCA_026785975.1 Cytophagaceae bacterium
AATCAAATGCTCCGCCGGGCCGTTGAGCGAGAGTTTGAAATTATTGGAGAGGCAATTAATCGAATTCGTAAATCAAATGAAGGTCCTGAAATAAGAAATGCGTCTAAAATTGTCGCATTACGAAATCAGATTATACACGCCTACGACAACATTTCTGATGAGATCATTTGAGGTATCATTGATAAATATCTGCCTGCGTTAGCTGAGGAAATTAAAATTTTGTTAAAGGCACCCTTGTCATGACCAGCCCCGCCCCCAATTCCCCCCTCCACAAGCTCATGGCCCACCACGCCCAGGCGGGTACGGTGGAGTGGATTGGCCTGCGCCCCGCCCGGCGCGAAACCATGCAGGTCGTGGAGGAGGTGTACGCCCGTTTCGGCACGGGTCTGGACGGCGATCGGTACAAGGGCCAGCCCGGGAGTATACGCCAGGTGACGCTCATCCAGGCCGAACATCTCGCGGCCATTGCTTCGTTTCTGGGCCAGGATTCCGTCGATCCGGCTGCGTTGCGGCGAAATATCGTGGTGCGGGGAATTAATTTACACGCCTTGAAAAACCACCCGTTTCGCGTGGGTGAGGCGGTGTTGGAACTCACCGGCGATTGTCACCCGTGCAGTCGGATGGAAGAAACCCTCGGCCCCGGCGGCTACAACGCCATACGCAGCCACGGAGGAATCACGGCGCGGGTGCTTCAGGAAGGCGCCATTCGGATCGGCGATGCAGTCGTGCCGGTTTGAAAAGTTTGAGGGTTGAAAGTTTGAGGGTTTGAAAATTCTCACCAACTTCAAACCTTCAAACCTTCAAACCTTCAAACCTTCAAACCATCTTCAAACTCTCAAACCAGCTTTAGTATGGAAACGCTCGAAAAACCTAAAAAACAATTTCGCAACTACGACCAGGGCGATATCACCGCTGCCGTGCGCGAACACTACCGGAAAATGCGTCAGCGCCAAACGGTGGATTACGTCGAAAACATGAAGCGGAAGTACCTCACCTACGACAAGCCGCTGTCGCTGTGGGAGGCCATGCTGAAACTGGACGCGCTTATCGACGTGAGCGACCCCGACCTCAACCTGCCCAATGTGCAGCATTTGGCTCAATCGGCGGAGGCCATGCGCGCCGATGGCCGCCCGGATTGGATGCAGTTGGTTGGCCTGACTCATGATTTAGGAAAAGTACTTTACCTGTGGGGCAGCGACGCCGACGGCACCAGCCAGGCCGAGCAATGGGGCCTGGTGGGCGATGTTTTCGTTGTCGGTGCCCGACTGCCGGATAGTTGTGTGTACCCGGAATTTAACGCGCTAAACCCGGATATGACCGACCCGCGTTACAACACCGAAACGGGCCGCTACCAGCCCGGCTGTGGCCTCGATGCGCTCACGCTGGCCTGGGGGCACGATGAATACCTGTACCAGGTACTCCAGCATCACCCCGAAAACCGGATTCCTGAAGCGGGCATGGTGATGGTGCGCTACCACTCGTTTTATCCCTGGCACACCGGCGGCAGCTACGCCCGCCTGACCAGCCCCCACGACGCGCAGTACCGCGATTGGGTCATGGATTTTAACCGATACGATCTCTACACGAAGTCGCCCCGAATTTACGACCTCAATGAATTGAAGGATTACTACCTGCCCATCGCCGAGAAGTACCTCGGGTCGGGACCGATTTACTGGTAGTTTTTTAATCGATACGAAAAAGCCGGGGGTGCTACGAAATGGTTTCGTAGCGCCCCCGGCTTTTTTTAGGCCAGTTCAACTTTCACCACCAACGATACACCAAACCCACCGACGCATTGACGGTCGAGTAGTTTTTCATGTAGTCATAATTGAACGAACCGTAGTTGTAACTAACCTGAACGTCAGCGCCAAAATTGCCCTGACGACCAAACATAAACCGGGTACCCACGGCTACGTTGCCCGCAAAGGCAAACCCGTTTTTGGTGTCGGATAGCGAGCCGAAATAATTGGTGTAATTGTTCAGGCTGCCGCCCGCGCCCACCTGCACGTAAGGGCGCAGGGCCGCACTCGAATTGGCGAGGTGGTATTTGCCAATAATCATTACCGGCGTGGTCGTAAACGTGCGCGTTTGCACCGCCGAAACGTCGCTGCCCGAAATCTGATAGATTTGTCGCGGCAGGCGTTGCTCAAAATACTGATAGCCCACCTGCGCACCCGCCGAAAAGCGGTTGGGAAACACCCACTCCCCGGTTACGGTGGCCCCGCGCACGGAGGCGCGGTCAATGTAATTTTTGAAATCGCCCAGGGGTAGTGCCGCGCTGTAACGGGCCGTTACCTGGTACGTGGTGTAACGGTCGAACGGAGAAGTGACCGTGGGTGGCGTGGGTTGGTAATATCCCTGCGCCCGCAGCGTCAGCGGAGCCAGCAACGTGGCCAGCAAGCCGCTCAGTATCAAGGCTTTTTTCACAAGAAATTTCGCTAAAAGTTTGTAAACGGGTAGTTGGCTCAGCGCCCCGCCCGAAAATAGTCTGACTGGGCAAAAACCGCGTCGACGATGTTGCTGAGGCTTGTTTCGTCAAAAATACCATTGCCCCGGATCTCGGCACTCCACACGGCCTTCAACTGCGATTGACCGCTCTGGCTGGTCACGGGGTTTTTCAGGTCGATGGCTTCGACGTACCAATAATTTTCATCGACCTGGTAGTAACTGTAACTCGGCGGATAGTAGTAGTTTCCGTAGCCGCCATACCCCCAGTAGTTGCTGCCATACCCACCGTAGTTGAAATTATTGGCTACCACGTTGACGTAGCTATTGCTGATCCGGGCCACGTTGATACCCAGGTCGGGCTTGGCTGTGCGGGCCACCTGCACGAAGCCCCGGCTGAGGAGACTTTCGGTGATGCGATTGATGAAAATCAGTTCGCGGGTAGTTGCCGAGAGGCGATTGTTTCCCTGATTGCCCAGCACGGCCACCGAATCGACGACGCTGAACGTGCGGTATTCGGAAAAATTGGCACTGGGATCGTGGTTGGTGATAAACACCTGCGAATCCTGCGGACTGAGGTCGCCGATCGGATCATTTTTGCACCCAACCCAACCGATGCTCAGCCCCAGCAACAGCGCGGCGGTTTTTGTGAAACGGTTTTTAGTAGTTTTCATAAGTTTTCGAAATCAAACGACGCTACCCTTTTAGGACTATCGCTCAATGCGCGTGGAGCCTCACCCCCGGCCCCTCTCCGGTGGAGAGGGGTGACTTAGGAACCTGTATTTGCACCCCTCTCCACCGGAGAGGGGCCGGGGGTGAGGCTCCACGCGCATTGAGCGATAGTCCTAAAT
>JAJAZB010000386.1 GCA_026785975.1 Cytophagaceae bacterium
AACGACGGCGTTTGGGTGCGACCCCGTCAGAAAGGTCAAACCGAAATGGAGTACCAAATGCGCAACTGGTACTACTTCAACTGGCTCTGCGGCGACCACATCAACGAGCAACACGTACACAACATCGACGTATTCAACTGGTTTAAAGGTGGTTATCCAGTCCGGGCGAAGGGCACGGGCGGACGTGAAGTGCGTAATGGCAAGGAGTTCGGCGAGATTTTTGACCACCATCACGTAGAATACGAGTACGCCGACGGCACGATTCTCAACAGCGAATGCCGCCACATCAAAGGCACCTGGGCGAAGGTCGACGAGATCCTCATCGGTACGAAGGGGAAAATGCTGGCGGGCGACGCCAAGATTGTGGATTATAAAGGCAAGCCGCTTTTTGTGTTCGACAAAAAGACGGAAAATAACGCGTACCAGACCGAGCACGACGAACTTTTCGCCGCCATCGCCAAAGGCGAGTACAAATTCTGGGACGCCGAGCGCACGGCCAAATCGACCATGACGGCCATTTTGGGGCGTTTGGCGACCTATTCGGGCCAGATCATCGAATGGGACACCGCCCTGAATTCGGGAATGAGTTTGATGCCGAAGGAATTCAGTTTCGACGCGACCCCGCCCATCACGCCCGACAAAGACGGAATGTATCCCGTGGCCGTACCGGGTGTGACGCGGTATTTCGCGTAACGAACAAGCCGTTTTCTGCCAAAACAAAAGCACTCCCGAATACTCGGGAGTGCTTTTGTTTTACCGGTCGCACGGCGGCCGCCCGACCGGTAGCCTTTCCGTCGGGCGGCTTTTTTGCTGTCCGACGGATAAAAACGCAAACTATTTACCTACTTTAAAATCCGCCGGATTTCACTCGCTTTGCCCAAGTAATTCTCAAATTTTTCGTAACTGTCGGACAACATTAATCCTTTGAATTTCAGCAAGGTATTGATGTATTCATCGAGCACGTCGAGGATGTTATCCTGATTTTGGCGAAAAATTGGGATCCAGGTTTCGGGCGAACTTTTGGCCAGTCGCACCGTGCTGGCAAAGCCGGTACTGGCCAGTTCAAAAATGCGATTTTCCTCCCGCTCCTTGTCGAGCACCGTCAGCGCCAGCGCGAACGAACAAATGTGCGAAATGTGTGAAATGTAGGCCGTGTGTACGTCGTGCGAAACAGAATCGTATTCGGTGATGGTC
This sequence comes from Cytophagaceae bacterium, assembly GCA_026785975.1. Classification (GTDB taxonomy): domain Bacteria; phylum Bacteroidota; class Bacteroidia; order Cytophagales; family Spirosomataceae; genus JAJAZB01. The sequence continues at coordinate 1,195 of JAJAZB010000386.1, forward strand.
ATTTGCATCGCCCGGTACATCCGCCGAACCAGATCCACCGCGTCGGCGTCGGACTCATCGGTGTCGCAAAGTACCGTGAATTTATTCTCGAAAAGTCCCCGAATCGCCGCCTCCGGGCCGGAGTATTCGGTCCCCGCCATGGGGTGAGTAGCCACAAAACGACCTCGTTTCGGGTGATTTTTCACCGATTCCACGATGGGGTGTTTGGTGGAACCAACGTCGATCACGACCTGATTTTGTACGCGATCCAGTACGTAGGGCAACAGCGTAGTCAGTGAATCGACGGGCGTGGCCAGAATAATCAGATCCGCCTGCTGAATGGCATCGTCGAGCAAAAGCACCTTGTCGACCAGGGCCAGTTCGAGCGCTTTTACGACGTGCTCCATTTGCTTGTCAACGCCCACCACGATATCGGTAAAGCCGCTTTCTTTTAAACTCAGGGCCATCGAACCACCAATCAGGCCAATGCCCACAATGCTTACGGTCATTTGAATTACGAATTACGAATTACGAATTACGAATTGGAAGAAAGCCCTGATTCGTCAGCGTAATTGTGTTAACAAATTCCTTTTAGGGTTCTGATTCTACGAATGGCTTCTTCAAAAACAGCCACTTCACTGCACAGCGACACCCGCAGGTAGGCATCGCCTTTCGAACCAAAAATACCTCCCGGTGTCAGAAAGACGTGGGCGTTTGCCAAAATCTCGTCCGAAAGTACGTAGGCCGTCGGGTACGAGGCCGGGATTTTGGCCCAGACAAACAGGCCGGTTTGGTTTTTATCGAACTGACAATCGAGCAAGGCCAGCAAGTCAAAAACCTTCTGTTGCCGCTCCCGGTAAATCACGTTGAGGTTAGCGTACCAATCGGGCGGATTGCTGAGCGCCTGCGCGGCGGCTTCCTGCACGGGCAGAAACATCCCGGAATCCATGTTCGACTTGAACCGCAGCACATTGGCCACGATGTCGCGGTGCCCCGCCAGCATCCCCACGCGCCAGCCCGCCATGTTGTGCGATTTGCTGAGGGAATTCAGTTCCAAAGCCACCTCTTTCGCGCCCGGTACGGAAAGTAGGCTCAGGTGGGTTTCGTTCAGGACAAAACTGTACGGATTATCATTGACAATCAGAATGTTGTGCGCTTTTCCGAAGGCGATGAGTTCTTTAAAAAAAGCCCTCGTTGCCCGTGCTCCCGTGGGCATATGCGGGTAGTTGACCCACATTACCCGCACCCGGCGCAGGTCCTGCCGGGCCAGCGCATCGAGATCGGGTAGCCAGCCGCGTTCTTCCGAAAGTTCGTATTCGCGCACCGTCGCCCCCGCCAGCAACGAAGCGGCCCGGTACGTGGGATAGCCCGGATTGGGCACGAGGGCTTCCGTGCCCGGTTCGAGGTAACTCATGGCCACGTGCATGATGCCTTCCTTCGACCCCAGCAAGGGCAGAATTTCGTCGGCGGGGTTTAGGGTGACATCGAAATAGGTTTGGTACCACTCGGCAAAAGCCTGCCGCAGGGCGGGTACCCCCACGTAACTCTGGTAGGCGTGATGCCGGGAATTTTGCGCCGATGCGCTCAGCGCCGTGATGGTTTCGGCAGAAGGCGGCAAATCCGGGCTACCGATGCCGAGGTTAAGCACGTCGAAGCCTTGTGCGCGCATTTCGGCAATCTGCTTTAGTTTCACCGAAAAGTAATACTCCTGGACCAGATTAAGGCGGGCAGCCGTGGGGATTGAATTCACAATAATGTTCACGAGTTATAAAAAAAACCGGCTGTGGGGCCGGTTAGGAATGTCGAACGTCAAACAAATATGACTGTACACACCGCCGGTCTACGCAGATTCGGCGTAGTAGGAATAATACCGGTAGGTGCTGAATGAATGCATCGGATACGAGGATTGGCCCAAAAGCAGAGACTATCGCTAAATCGGCCGAAAGACGGGAGAGCATTTACAAAAAAATAGGGTTACCTGCCGCCACAGGTAACCCAGAAAGTCAGAAGAACTCCGAAGAGTAATTTGACCTGACAAAGATAGAGGTATCTGCACGGGTATGTCAATTGATCTAAGTTATTTTTTTACGGACATCATCATTTTTTTTCGGATGCGACTTAAACTTTCCGGGTGAATACCCAGGTACGAGGCAATATCCTTGATCGGAATTTGACGGCCCACTTCCGGATGGCGGGTCATCAGGTCAAAGTAACGCTCTTCGGCCGTTTGGCTTAGGAGTTTCATTTCTTTGCGTGATTTGCGAATGTAAAGTTGCTCCATAATCAGCCGGCCCAATCGCTCGCTGTTTTTTGATAGGTCGTTGAAGCGTACAACCTCGCTGTGGCTCACACAAAGTGCTTCAACCGGCGTAATCGCCTGAAGCGCCAGGACGGAGGGCTGCCGGGTAGCAAACGAGATAAACGAATTAACCAGATCCTGTTCGAAGGCAAAATCCACGCAGATTTCGCGCTCCCCGTGTACGAAATAGATTTTGACGATACCACTGATAACGAAGTAGATCTGGTTCTCAACCTCGCCCCGGCGCGTAATCAGCCTACCCCGGTCAAAGGCGCAGAGATGTAGCCCTTCCCGGTACGTAGCCCACTCCTCAGGAGTCAGCTCAACCCACTGATTCAGGCGTTGTCTCAGCGTTTCAATGGCTTGGTTCATGGGCGGAGTCTATTGCAGTTGAGTACAATCTGGTGCGCTTCGCGGGGTTCACGACAGCGTTTATCGACTATTTACGGTTGTTTTAAAGCCACAGTTCGGAAATAGAAAAATAAAATTATTCATTTAAAAGTTGCCCGTAAGCCATTTGTCCCGTAAAATTGCACACGCAAAGTCAATAACGCCTCCGGCTGGTTGTTGACTTATACAGAAGAGGGGAGAGAATAGGCTCCGAGAACCTCTGGCAACCTGTCCCGAACGTCCGGGAAAAGGTGCTAATTCCTACCCAAAGAAGGACTTTGGGAAAGATAAGCCAATAGCCCATGAACAATTCCTGTCACTCCCACCGGTTGGGAGGCCCTCACCACCCATTTTTTCGTCTGAACTGCCCTTAATTAATCGGCAGTATCCTGCTGTGCTTTTTACGCTTTCCTGACTGAATTCTGCGTTTAAAACCCTGACGGTAACTCAACTTAATACATGATTTTCATTTTTCACTCAATTTTATTTTCCTATGTCAACCCTACGCTTCGAAACCCTCCAACTCCACGCCGGTCAACAGGTTGATCCGACCACCAAGTCCCGTGCCGTACCCATTTACCAAACGACCTCCTACCAGTTCGACGACTCCGCGCACGGCGCGCGCCTGTTTGCCCTCCAGGAGTTTGGCAACATCTATTCCCGCATCATGAATCCGACCAACGACGTCTTCGAGAAACGTGTGGCGGCGCTCGAAGGCGGGGTGGCGGCGTTGGCCGTGGCTTCGGGCCACGCCGCGCAGTTCGTGGCGATCAACAACATCACAACCGTGGGCGACAACTTCGTCACCACGAGTTTTCTGTACGGCGGTAGCTACAACCAATTCAAGAATTCCTTCAAAAATATCGGCGTCGAGGCCCGTTTTGCCGATGGCGACAAGGTAGATAGTTTCGAGCGCCTCATCGACAATAAAACGAAGGCGCTCTACATCGAAACCATTGGCAACCCGGAGTACAACGTGCCCGACTACGAGGCTTTCGCTGAACTCGCCAAAAAATACGACCTCCCGCTGATTGTCGACAATACGTTTGGGGCAGCCGGAGCCATTTGCCAGCCCATTAAATGGGGCGCGCACGTCATTGTGGAGTCGGCCACGAAATGGATCGGTGGGCACGGCACCTCCATCGGGGGCGTGATTGTCGACGCGGGCACCTTCGACTGGGGCAACGGCAAATACCCGCAGTTTACCGATCCTTCGCCGAGCTACCACGGCCTGGTTATGAATGACGTGTTTGGCAAAAATGGTCCGTTTGGCAACATCCAGTTTATCATCCGCGCCCGCGTTGAGGGCCTGCGCGACTGGGGTCCATCGCTGAGTCCTTTCAACGGTTTTCTGTTTCTTCAGGGACTGGAAACCCTTTCGCTCCGAGTGGAGCGCATTTGCGAAAACGCCCTCGCGCTGGCGCAATGGCTTGAAGCTCATCCTGAAGTCGAGTACGTCAATTACCCCGGCTTGCCGGGCAACAAGTACCACGAACTCGCCAAAAAATACCTCACCCGTGGTTTCGGGGGTGTGCTTTCGTTCAAACTAAAAGCGGGAAAAGATGCCGCCGACCGATTTGTCAATAGCCTCAAACTCATCAGTCACCTGGCCAATGTGGGCGACGCCAAAACGCTGATTATCCACCCCGCCAGCACGACGCACTCCCAACTATCGGAGTTGGAGCAGGGCGCGGCGGGTGTCGGACCGGGCGTACTGCGGATTTCGGCGGGTATTGAACACATCGACGACATCAAAGCCGATCTGGAGCAGGCTTTTGCGGAGGTGCTGGTGGCGGTTGAGGCGTAACTTTTTTTTTGAACGTCACTGAAAATGGATTCAGAATCAACGTCGGTTTTGCCCGAGTCCATTTTCAGTGACGGCCTTTTTGTTATGCAAAAATTCCTCAAACTCACCACGGGCGACTACCTCGTTGCGCACGGTTTCGATGAACAAAACCGCGAAATTCTCGAAGAAGTGACCGTCGAGAAATCGGTAACCAAACTGGTGGCTTTTGATCGAATCCAATCCATCAGTGAACGGTACGTGCTGGTGACGAGTCACGGCGGACGGATGATGTACTGGGAATACGAAGAGAATTTTGAGGAACTGATTGGGCTTCTTCGGAGCCACGGATTGCTAATCAACTGATTGCATTTGGCTGATTCACAGACCTTCCACTCGACCGAACCCTTTGCGCTCGAAGGCGGTGCCAGCCTGCCGGAGTTGACGCTGGCTTACCACACCTACGGGCAACTGAACGCGGATCGCTCCAACGTGGTCTGGATTTGCCACGCCCTGACGGGCAGTTCGGATGCCGCCGACTGGTGGAGCGGACTGGTGGGTGAGGGCAAACTGTTTGACCCCCGCCAGCATTTTATTGTTTGTGCCAACGTGCCGGGGTCGTCTTACGGCTCCACCTCGGCGCTGTCGGTCAACGCGTTGACGGGCCAGCCGTTTTACCGCGATTTTCCGTTGGTGACCGTCCGCGACGTGGTGCGGGCTTTCGACCGCCTGCGCGACCACCTCGGCGTGACCCGCATTCAAACCTGCATCGGCGGTTCGCTCGGCGGGCAGCAAGCCCTCGAATGGGCCATTTCGCAGGTTGATTTAATTGAAAACCTGATCCTGGTGGCGACCAACGCGCAAATGTCGCCCTGGGGCGTGGCCTTCAACGAGGCCCAGCGCATGGCCATTGCCGCCGACGCCACCTGGCCGGAACGGCACCCCGAGGCGGGTCGCGCCGGATTGAAAGCCGCCCGCGCCGTAGCCCTGCTGAGTTACCGCAACTACGAAACCTACCACATCACGCAGTCGCGGCAGGGCGAGGACACCCTCGACAATTTTCGCGCGACCACGTACCAGCAATACCAGGGCGAAAAACTCGCCCGGCGTTTCAACGCCTTCGCTTACTGGGCGCTCAGCAAACTCATGGATTCGCACGACGTGGGCCGGGGACGTGGCGGGATGGAAGTGGCCCTGAGTCAAATCAAAGCGCGGACGCTGGTGCTGGGCATCCGCTCGGACGTGCTGTTTCCGATGAGCGAACAGCATTTTTTGGCTAAGCACATTCCTGGTGCGGAGTTTACCGAAATCGATTCCCTCTACGGGCACGACGGTTTTCTGATCGAAAATGAACTGATGACGAAGGCCATCCGGGTGTGGCAGTTTAGCCAACAGCCCGACGAATCAGTTGGGCAGGCGAGTTTTCTGGACGGCTTGAAGAAGTTGTTTCGGGAGCGGGTGGCCTAAAGCCAAAAAAGACGCATTCAGATTGAATGCGTCTTTTTTGTTGACTACTGGGTTTACCCCGATTATTGACCTACGTCAAATACCAATCCGGCCCCGAGTAAGAGGTTTTTGCCCGTGAAGCCATCGTAAAAAATAAGATGGTAGCCCAAGTTGAAATCTAAGCCGATTTTAGAATTCAGCATAAACAGAATACCTGCTTTGGGAGCGACTCCAAAATTGGTAACACTGGGTGCTTTTGCCAGCGTTCTCGTGAAAAATGTGTGGTAAACTCCCGCCTCGGCACCCAGATAAGGTCGAGTGTTGCCTTCGCTTAAGAAGAAATCGGCCCCGGCAGTAGCAATCAGGTTGTTGATTCTATAACCCGAATCACCTTCTGTGAGATAACGCCCGTTGAGTGTTAGCGCGACTTGAGGGGCTATAAAGTACCTGAGCATGACGCCGCCGCCCAAAGCGCCGTCCTGGGATAGGCTGTTATCGTTTCCAACCGAATTTACGTAGTTGGCTCCTATGCCAAGTTGAAGCTGCGCTTGCGCCTCAGTGGTGAAGATGCCGCTTACCGCAAACAGGGCCGCAGTAATCCACTGGCTGTTCATTTTCATGGTTAATGCTGTTGAGGGTTTGATTAAAAAATGCTTATCGGTCGGTCAAAATAGCAATTTTCATGCCCGCCAGTGGCTAAACGAGATTTTGGTTAAATGCTTCCTTCTGCCGCCCATACTCCGGATCGTCTTTGGCCCGTTGCCAAAACTCGTAGAAAATGGCGGCAGACTGGGCTTTTTCGTTAGTAAATGCGTCGGCTTCGCGGGGCAAAACGACGTTGCCTTTGTTGCGGCTACCCGAGGAATGCGGGTAGGCCAACCCGGCATTTTTAGCCTCCGGCCCTTCCGTATATTTTTTGCCAGTCCGATGGTTGGCGTAACGACGGGCGCGGGTATAACCCATCTGAAGGAACTTTCGGGCCATGTCCGCGCCGACAAACTCATTGGTTTTCAGGTAAGCCGCGAATAATTCATAGATTTTTTCGGCAGAAATTCGGGCCATTTCCGGCGTTCGGAAACGCCAGTGGGGGAGAATTTCCGACTTGTACGGTTCAACGAGTAAAACGCCTTGTTCGCCCACGCCCACCCGGTACAGGTTGGGATATTGCCGGAAGTCCGTGCTCTTGAAATCGAGATGGTAGGGGAAAGCCCAGTTGGAAGTTCGGTTCCTGGTTGCCATGCCCGTTCGCGCTAAAAAGCAGTGCCAGCGGCCTAATTTTTGTACTTTCGTCGGAAAAAACAAACCCTGCTTGTCAACGTCCTCCACGCCCGTACCCACACAAATCGCCATCGTTGGCGGCGGTAGCTGGGCCACGGCCCTCGTTAAAATCCTGTCCGAACACGACGTGCGCATCCGTTGGTGGCTGCGCAACCGCAAGGATCTGGACCACATCCGCACGTTTCACCATAACCCCAGCTACCTCAGCGACGTACACCTCAATCCCCGACGGGTGAAGCCCTGCGCCAAATTGCCCGAAGCGGTGCGCGGGGCCGACTACGTGATACTGGCGGTGCCGGGGGCTTTTTTGCGCGACACGCTCCAGCCCTTGAAGGCGGCTGATTTTACCGGGAAAACCATCGTGTCGGCCATCAAGGGCATGATACCCGGCGATAATTTGTTGGTGACGGACTGGGTCGAAAAAGAATACCGCGTCGACCCGCAGCAGCTTTGCGTTATTGCCGGGCCTTGCCATGCCGAGGAGGTAGCGCTCGAAAAACAGAGCTATCTAACCATCGCCTCGCCAAACCTCGAAACGGCCAATCGTTTCGCCAAACTGATGACTTGCCGCTACGTAGCCAGCCAGGGGATCAGCGATTTGTACGGGGTGGAATACTGCGCGGTGTTGAAAAACATCGTCGCGCTGGCCTGCGGTGTTTGCCACGGGCTGGGCTACGGCGACAATTTTCAGGCGGTGCTGGTCTCCAACGCCATGCAGGAAATCAAGCGGTTTCTCGACGCCGTCTACCCGTTTTACCGCGATCTGGCCGGTTCGGCGTACCTCGGCGATTTGCTCGTCACGGCCTACTCGCAGTTTAGCCGCAACCGCACGTTTGGGAGCATGATTGGGCGTGGGTACAGCGTGCAGTCAGCACAAATGGAACTGAATATGATTGCCGAAGGCTACTACGCCGTGAAGTCCATTTCTGAAATAAACCGTCAATTTGAAGTCGATATGCCCATCACCGATGCCGTCTACAACATTCTCTACCAACGCTCTTCGCCGGGTGTGGAAATGGGTATTTTGAAAAATCTGATGCGGTAACCAGCTACATTTGCCCCGTGATTCAGCCGTTCCTCCAAACCAGATTGCCCGAAATTACCCGAATTCTGAAATAGAATCGGGTAACAAAAGCGTACGCGTTTGGTTCGGTGATTCGAGCGACGTGGATTTGTTGATCGCGCTTGATGAATCACTCGATCCGCTGGAGTACGGTCAGCGGTATTTTACCGTGTTGGAACGTCTGCAAGCTCTATTGAGCCGGGAAGTAGATTTGGTTACGGAGCGGTCAGTAAGAAGTCCATTTTTCCGTAAAAAGCTCGAACAAACCCGGGAGGTAATTTATGAAGCTGTTCAAGATTAGACTTTTTTGTCATGGCACCGGCCACCCGACTCTTATTTTTTTACCCTTTTTGTCATCCCGACGTTAGGTGGGACCTTGCTGGGTGGCTAACTAAATACAAGGTCCCTCTTAACGTCGGGATGACAAAAATGGTAAAAAAGGTTTGGGTGTTGCTGAACGAAAACTAAATGACTTTCCCCGAAATAAAAACTCTCCTCACTACCCAATTCGGCCCCGAAATCATTCTGGCCGAAGAAACCACCGGGCTACAACCCTACCTGCTGCTGCCCACGGAGCGTATCGCCGAGGTATGCCAGTTTTTGCACGAACATCCCGACTTGTATTTCGATTTGCTCGAATGTTTGACCTCGCTCGATAACGGGCTGGAAGCCAATACGATGGAAATCGCGTACAACCTGTACTCGATCCCCTACGAGCACGGCCTGACGCTGAAAATCCGTTTCCCCCGTCCCGGTTCTGACGAAAAATTACCCGAAGTGCCGAGCGTGGCGGCAGTCTGGCGTACCGCCGACTGGCACGAGCGCGAAGCGTATGATTTGATGGGCATCCGGTTTACGGGGCACCCCGATTTGCGCCGCCTTTTCCTGCCCGAAGACTGGCAGGGCCATCCCCTGCGGAAGGACTACACCGAGCAGGAACGCTACCACGGCATCACGGTGAAATCACAAATTCCGTCGTCCGACGAAGAATGAGCGTTTGGAAAGTTGTCACACTGAGCTTGTCGAAGTGCCTTTTTTACGCATAAAAGGCACTTCGACAAGTTCAGTGTGACAACTTTAATTTTCAACAACGTTCATAAACCCCGCCCCGCCCACCATTCCCGGCTCCACCTTCGTTCGACCGGCCAGCCTTTCGCGCGGAGCGTCAGGGGCAGGTACGCGTGGGCTTCCTTCGGCGATAGGCTTTGGAAATACAGTTCATCGTCGGTGAGCAAAAGCCCGGTGTACGCTTCACCGCGTTTGGCGGTCAGGTCGGCGAAGGGCAGTTCGGGCGTTAAAATGGTTTCGCCTTCCGGCGGCTTGCCGGGCTTTTTCTCCGCGCCCGACACCAACTTATTTCTCAGTAACCAACCCGTCCGAAAAGCAGGCTGGGGCGGTGGTTGCGGCCTGAAATGCCCTTCCGACACGCGCCGGGCGTAATCGAGGTAGCGACGCAATACGCGGGGACCTTCGTTGAGAGTTGAGTCAACGCCGAGTTGCTCGGGCCAAAGGCTGCACACCACGTACACCCGCTGCCGGGCGCGGGTGACGGCCACGTTGAGGCGATTTTCGCCGCCACGGGTGTTGAGGCTACCAAACTGCACACTAATCCGGCCCCGCACATCCGGCGCGTACCCGACCGAAAAAATGATCACGTCGCGCTCATCGCCCTGAACGTTCTCGATGTTTTTAATGAAAAGCGGTTCTTGCCGCTCCCTCCCCTCCGTCCCGGTGTCCCAGTTTAGGCTTTCGCTTTCCACCAAATCCTGGATCAACTGCTGCTGCCGGAAGTTGAACGTCACGATGCCCACCGATTTTTCGGGGCTGTTTATGGCCAACTCGTGCAGGAGTTCCAACACGGCCCTGGCCTCCGCTTCGTTCTGCTGGTCTTGCCAAACTCCGGCCACGTGTCGGTACTCGATCGCGGGCTGGCGCTGATTGATTTCCGCAAAATCAGGCAGTAAACGCAACGTGTTTTGGTAAAAATACTCGTTGGAAAACTGAATCAAATCGAGCGAACGGCTGCGGTAATGGCCGTTCAACTGCACCTGAGGCAGGTACCGGGCCGCCAGATCGAGGAGCGAATCGACTTCCAGATCGGGGTTGTCGCTGGCCTCGTCGGCTTCAAACCGAACGCGGTACAAATCGCTGGGTTGCAGTTGTTGCCGGTCGCCCGCAATGACCACCTGCCGCCCCCGAAACAGGGCCGGAATGCCCTGCTCGGCGAAGCACTGCGAGGCTTCATCGAAAATAACAACGTCGAACATTTTTTCCAGCGGAAACAGCGCGGACACCGACTCGGGGGAGGCCAACCAGCAGGGCACGAGTTGGAAGATCTCGTCGGATCGTTCCGACAACAGCCGCCGCACGGCCCACAGGCTACGTTTTTTGGTGACCTGATGCTTCAAATCCCGATAGGTCACCACGTTTTGCAGGCGGTTGCGTTCCACATTCCGGTAGGTTTGCTCGCGCAGGTGCAGGCCCAGAATATCGCGGCTGAGGGCTTGTTTTCGTTGGATGGCCTCCTGCAATTCGGTTTCCCACTGGTTCATCCTCAAGCCCGAAACGGCCCGAAGTGCCGGGTAGCGGGCTTCGAGCGCATCGAGCCAGGCGAGGCGGAGGGAATTGAGAAAAATCGCCACGCGCTGGTCCTTCGCCGAACTCAAATTCTGCACAACGGTCCATTCCACCCGGCTGAACTGGCCCTTCAACCCGTCGGCTTCGTGGAGCAAGTCAAAATCCTGTCGGATCGATTGAATGAATTGGAAAACAGACGTTTTGCCCTGAATACTGGCCTCTATCTGGTTGTCGGTTAAGTAATTGCGCCAAATTTGCTGATGCTCAGGAATGACTCCAACTGCTTCAAGCAACTGAGTAACCATGCGCCGGAAGTCGGTAAGGGCCGGAAATTGCAGGGCCAGTTGGTAAGCCGTACCTGATTTTTTCCCCAGGAGTTTTACGGCTTGTTGGGCTTGGGAATAATTGGCATTCAACGCCTGAAAATTCGCCTGGCTGACCGTCGGATCCTCGAATAAAAGCCGGGTTGTCGTTTTTCGTTCGATGTCAACCAGTCCTTTTTCCCAAGACATCCGATTCTCAACCAACGTACTCAATTTTTGTAAATCCGGGAGGGATACCGTGAGTCCGTAGCGGGCCGCTTCCGAGCGGAGGGCCTCTTTTTCGCGAAAAAACCACCAACCCACCACCGAGCGCCGGGCTTCGATACCCGCCTGCACCGCTTGTTGAAACGAACTTAAACCATCACGCTTCACGGAAGCACCCACGATGCCTTGCCGAAAAAGTCCCTCCAATTCCGCGCCTTGCTCATCGAGCCATTGGGCAGTTCCGGCGGGCATTTGGCCGTGGAGTAGCTTTTGGAAATATCCCCAGATTGCCTCGGTGTTCAGGCGCTTGAGGAGTTCAGCCCACTGCGCACGGCCTTCGTGGATTGCTACGCATTCCGCCCAACTCAGCGATTTGCCGAGCAGGGTTTCGGTCACTTGCTGAAGGTGCCCGACAAAGGCCGGAATATCGGTGAGCGCGGCCTCGATTTTAGGCACGTCCTGAAAGGCCAATGGCGCAAAATTGATCCGGTCGGGGTGCCAGGGTGAAGTGTTTAGAAGATTTTCGTACTCCTCGTACTGACCCAGGCGACGGAGAAAATCTTCAAATTCGCCAAAGCGGAACGCCGCGTAGTGCTCGCCCAGGTCGATGCGGGGCCCTTGCGGGTCGCTGGTGAGGTAGAGTTCTTTGGCCGAAATTCCGCAAATGGATTCATCAAACAGCGCGTCTTTAAATTCCTGCAACTGGCTGCTTATCTGCTCGATACGACGAGATGTTTGGGTAAAATCGCGTTCCATAAAAATGGCATCGAGGCTTTGATTCTGACGCTGATAGTCGTCGAGGCGGTCAATTTGCCCGGCCAGTTGCGCGTAGAGCGGGGCGCGGTCGTGGCGCACGTCGTGAATGAGCGCCGCAAATTCGCCCATGCCCACCTGCCGCAGTCGGGCGTACACCGTATCGAGCGCGGCGCGTTTCTGGCAAACGAGCAAAACCCGTTTGCCCCGCGCCGCAAAATCGGCCATCAGGTTGGCAATCACCTGCGATTTACCCGTGCCGGGTGGCCCCTGAATCACCAGCGATTCCCCCCCCTTGATCCGCAGGATGGCCGCTTCCTGACTGGCATCGACCGCGAAGGGCGCGAGGGTATCGGATTCCTTAGTAGTCAGGAGTGAGGAGGGAGGAGGGAGTGGAGAGGAGAGCGGAGAGAGGGGAGAGGATAGAGGGGAGAGGAGATTTGAGAATAGATTAGATTCACTTTCAGGTTGAATTTCCTCTTCGCTATTCACCGGGCGGCCCTCCACTCCCCTCTCCGCTACACTCTGTTCTCTCTCCGCTACACTCTGTCCACTATCCTCTATCTTCTGTTCTCTCTCCGCTCTCCTCTCTCCGCTCACCTCTGCCCTCAAAATCAATTCTTCGTAATCGGGAGCCAAATACGAGCCGGCCTGCGGAAAAATGCCCAACACGGCCTGCGGGTAGAGCTTGAGTTCGCCCGGCCGTTCGAGTTGCTCCAAATCGCTTTTAGTCAGGCGTTCGACGGGCAACAGATGCGGCGAAAACAGGTCGGGGTTGAAGTTGAGTTCGAGGGGGCTTTCCTTCAGAAAATCGTACAGTTGTGTGCGGAACGTCAGGGCGTCGCGTTCGGTGGTGGCTTCGCCAAACGTTTTTTCGAGCAGTTCGTCCGACAGTTTGACTTCGTTGAAATGGCTGTACGCCAGCAAAAACGAGCGGTTGAGCGTGACGGGTTCGGGACGACGACGCAGTACCCATTTTTGCTTTTCAATCGCGAGCGTAACCGGGAAAAACACCAGCGGCCCGCGCACCACGGTGCCATCGGCAAACTGCCCCCGCACCATCGGGTAGCCCACGAAAAGGTCTTCGGCCCCGCGCTCTTCCTGGATAAACCGTTCGGTGCGAGCGATGCGCCGGAGCCGCTGACTGACGGTATTGACGCGCTCGTAACGGGGATCGAGTACGTCGCAGAGGGCTATAATTTTCTTTTGCCCAATCAACTGCGCGATAACGTCGAACGAAGGTTTCCCGTCCAGAAAATCCAGATCCTGCACGTCGAGAAACTGTTCGGCGGGCAACGTCGTCAGCAGCAACGAGCGGTTGCGGGCCGTCAGGTTGGTCAGGCGGCGGAGATAGGATTTTAAGGTTTGGCGCATACTCTGATCCTGAATTCGTAAAGTTTAACGATAACCATGAACATTGATTAAAAAAATCGTTCAATCGTCAAGGGAATCCTAAAACCTACAAACTGACCGATTAAGCCAATCAGGCCGAACGGCTGGGTGGGTCAGACGAAGCCAGCACTTTCTTTTCCGGAAAAATCAGCGAAGCGACAATGCTCAGGGCCAGAATGGCCAGAATAATATAGAGCGACCAAATCGTTTGAAAGCCAAAGTCTTCGAGGTAGGAATGCCCCAGCATTTTCAGTCCGATGAAGGTCAGCAAAACCGCCAAACCCACTTTGAGGAAGCGGAACATACCCATGACGTTCGACAAAAAGAAGAACATCGAACGGAGGCCCATGATGGCAAAAACGTTGGAAAAAAAGACGATGTAGGGGTCTTTGGTGATTGAAAAAATAGCGGGAATCGAGTCGACCGCAAACACGACGTCGGTAAAAGCCACGACGATGACGACCAAAAATAAGGGCGTGATGAACACCTTGCCGTCGGATTTGCGCCGGACGAAAAAGTGGTCGATCACGTTACGGCGATACACGTTGAAGTACTTCGAGACGAACTTAACCACCGGGTGCTCGGCCGGTTTGATGTGTTCATTTTCTTCTTTTTGGAAGAATAAACGAATGCCGGTGTACACCAGAAAAGCCCCGAAAATGTACACGATCCACTCGAAGCGTTGCAGCAGGGCCGCGCCCAGGAAAATAAAAATAAACCGCAGAATGACGGCCCCTGAAATGCCGTACACCAGGATTTTCTTGTAAAATTTTTCGTGAACGCCGAAGGCACTGAACAAAAGTATAAACACAAAGATGTTGTCGGCTGAAAGTGAGTACTCGACCAAATACCCCGTCAGGTACTCCGTGGCCATGTTTTTCTGAAAAATGGTCAGACTTTGCTCAAAATCTCCGGGCACCAGTTTAAGATTGGGCACGTACAAATCGCGCACGGCTTCGAGTTGGGCCAGCGTTTCGATGCCGTGTACCAGGTAGCCGTACTGCCGGATAAACACGTAAAACGCGAGCGCGAGCGCGACCCAGATGACGCTCCAAATGGCCGCTTCCCGGAAATGAACGATGTGACTTTTTTTCTTGCTGAACAGCCCCAGATCGAGCGCCATGACGAAGATGACGAAGACGACGAATCCGCCAAAAAATAAGGTTTCGCTGGATAGCATAAGTTTGGTTTGACGGGGCTTTTGTAACTTGCCGCCCGGTTTATTAACAGGAGAGTCAGAAATTGGGGTAACTCCGCTCAGGTCGTGAGCGGCTTCGGGTGTGCTGACACAACCGCCCCGTTTGGCTCATTTGCCCGAATTGTTCGGATTCAATCTCTTCTATTTCCCCGCAAAGTAAGGGCTTAACGCCCGCTTAGTCTGCATGTACAACAACAAAAAAGTCGTCGTGGTTATGCCCGCCTACCGGGCCGCGCTAACCCTCGAACGTACCTACCGCGAGATTCCGTTTGATTTGGTCGATGAAGTCGTACTCGTCGACGACCACAGCCCCGACAACACCGTTGAAGTGGCCAGCAATCTGGGAATCAAGCACGTGATTCGCCACGATCAGAACAAGGGCTACGGCGGGAATCAGAAAACCTGCTACAAAAAAGCACTCGATTTGGGCGGCGACATTGTGATTATGCTCCACCCCGACTACCAGTACACGCCGCTGCTGCTCACGGCCATGATTTCGATCATTGGCAATGGCCTCTACCCGGTGGTCTTTGGCTCGCGCATTCTGGGCAAAGGCGCACTCAAGGGCGGAATGCCTATGTACAAATACATTGCCAACCGGTTTCTGACCCTCAGCCAGAATATCCTGATGAATCAAAAACTCTCGGAATACCACACGGGGTACCGGGCGTTTTCGCGGGAAGTCCTCCAGGCGGTACCCTTCGAGAAGTGCGACGACGATTTTATTTTCGACAATGAAATGATCGCCCAGATCTTCTGGAAAGGCTTCGACATTGGCGAAGTCACCTGCCCCACCAAGTATTTTGACGAGGCTTCGTCCATCAACTTCATGCGCAGCAGCAAATACGGCCTCGGCGTGTTGCGGACCTCCTTTCTGTATTTCTTCTCGAAACTCGGCCTAATGAAATGGCGCTTGCTGGAATGAGTGGAGTTGCGGAAGTAAATTTAAGCCCATCGAATTAATGAGGCGGTTTAGAATTGCCCAGCAAACGGTCTGGTCTAAAAAACTACTCCTCCTGGCCGGAATTTGGGGTCCGACGTTCCGTCTGACCATACTCCACGTACTTTTTCAAAATCCTAAACAGCTTCAATCCCAGTTGGCGCAATGGCCTCGAAAACCTAACCGGTTCTGGATTGGTTTCTTCCTTAAACAGTTGATTGCATGAACCGAAAAACTGCCATCGTGACGGGAGCCAACGCCGGTATGGGCCGCGTTACCGCGCTTGAATTGGCTAAGCAGAATTACGAAGTCGTCTTGGTTTGCCGCAATCGACAAAAAGGCGAAGCCGCCCTCCACGACATCCGCCGCAAAGCCGGTCACGAGGCCGTGCATTTGGTGCAATGCGACCTGTCGTCGCAGGCCGACATCCGGCGGGCGGCAGCGGAAATCAGCGCCCGGTTCCCGATCATCGACGTGCTGGTCAACAACGCCGGGGCCATCAACGGCAGCTACACCGAAACAGTAGACGGGTTGGAAACGACCTGGGCCGTCAACCACCTCGCGTATTTTCTGTTCACGAATCTTTTGCTCCAAAACCTCAAAGCGGCCCCGGCGGCGCGTATCGTCAACCTGAGTTCGCAGGCGCAGGCGGGCGGAAAGCTCCACTGGGACGACGTGAACCTGCGGCGCGGTTACAACTCCGTCAAAGCCTATATGCAGTCGAAACTCGCCAACCTACTGTTCACGAATGAACTGGCCCGGCGGTTGAAAGGCGAACGTGTCATCGTCAACGCCGTGCATCCCGGCGCGGTGCGGAGTGAATTCGGCAGCGGCGGCGGTTGGATGGGCGCGGCGTTCCGGGTGTTTGGCGTGTTCATGCGAAGTGCCGAAAAAGGGGCCGAAACCGCCCTCTGGCTGGCTACTTCCTCCGAGGTCAAAGGAATTACCGGGCGTTATTTTTCCGATAAAAAGCAGATTTCGCCGCAATCCATTGCCAATGACGCGGAGGCTATGCAACGGCTCTGGGCCTTAAGCA
>JAJAZB010000387.1 GCA_026785975.1 Cytophagaceae bacterium
ACCTTTTTTTGGGTTGTTTAATATTTGGGCGGGGGCGGCCCGGGGGGGGTTGGGGGTTTCACCCCCACTTTTTTTTATTCCCCCCGGGGGGCCCCCCCCGCCTCAAACTTTTCAAACCTTCAAGTAATTGGCCTCCATCGCCTTCACCATCCCCACCATCGTGTCGTTGACGGGCGTCGGAATGCCGTGGCGAAGTCCGGCGGCGGCGATGGCTCCGTTGATAACGTCGATTTCGGTGAGGCGCCTGGCCTGCACGTCCTGGAGCATCGAGCCGCGCGCGCCGACGGCGTTTTGGAGTAGATTCGTGATGTAATCCCAGCGCTCGTCGAAGTCGAGGGTGATGCCTTCGGCTCCGGCTACCGTTACCATCTCGCGCAGCAACGCCCGCATCACGTCCATCATCGGTTCATGGGCGATGAGTTTTTCGGCGGTGAAACCGAGCAGCGCCGCCGTGGGCAGCGTGACGACGTTGAGCGCGAGTTTTTTCCAAACGTCGAGCAGCACGTTGTCGGAAGCGGTGGTCTGGAAACCGGCTTTGGTGAGTGCTTCGGCAATGTTGCGGGCGGGCGGGTCGGCGGGCTGTCCCCAGCGGCCAATCCAGGCCACCGGATTGCCCACCTGCCGCGCGTGACCCGGTTCGAGCAAGGTACCCGACACGTAATTCACGCCAATCATCAGCCGTTCGTTGCCGATGGCCTCGCTGATGGTCTGGGCGTTGCCCCACCCGTTTTGCAGGCTGAGTACGGTGGTGCTTTTACCCAAAAAAGGCACGGCCATGCGCATGGCGGCCTGGGTGTGAAAACACTTGACGAACACCAGCGCCACGTCGACCGGACCCACTTCGGCGGGGTCGGTCGTGGCCGGGATTTCGATGGTTTCGGTTGCGTTGTTCTTGTCGGTGAGTTGAAGCCCCTCACGCCGGATTCGGCTGACGGCCTCTTCGGAAACGTCGAACAGCGTCACCTCGTACCCAGCCTGTTTGAGCCGACCGCCGAAGATGCTGCCCATGGCACCGGTGCCGCCAATGATGACAAATTTCATGGGAAGAATGGAGAAAATTTAGAGGGCAGGTGGACACCGTTTCAACAAACGGACAGCACAAATGTACTTTGGTTTTTCCGCGAAAAAGTTGAACTCAATTGGCGGATTTGTACACTATTTTTTCCTTGATGAAAAAAATGAGCGGCTAAGTGGCAGATATTGGTTAAAAGTTGGAAGTTTGTCGCACGGTTCAGACTACCATGAAACCCCAACTCCGCACCATCCCTCACCCCGCCGGGGCTTCGCTGACGGTGAAGGCCGACGACATCCCGGCCAGCAATCCCTGGCACTACCACCCCGAACTCGAAATTGCCTTGGCCACCCGCGCCCGGGGCACCCGCTTCGTGGGCGACGGCATCGGGCGCATCGACGATGGCGACGTCTGGCTCATCGGCTCCAACCTGCCCCACACCTGCCAACGCGACTGCGACTACTACGCCGTCCATCCCGACGAACGCCCCGACATGACCATCGTGCAGTTTTTGCCCTATTTTCTGGGTGAAACGCTCTGGGAAACGCCCGAATTTGCGCCCATCGGGGAGTTGTTTGGGCGGGCCTTGCGCGGACTGCGGTTCACGGGCGAAACCCGCACACGGGCAGGGCGGCGGCTGGCCAACTTGCCTACCCTCGCTCCCACGGCGCGGGCGCTCGACCTGCTTGCCCTGCTCGACGACCTGGCCCGTAGCACCGAATTTGACTACCTCACCCGGCTGGATTACCAGTTCCACTACCCCGAAGCCGACTCGCTGAAAATCAACCGGGTGTACGAATTTACCATCAATCATTTCCGCGACGAAATCCGGCTGGACCAGGTGGCTCCGCTTGCCAATCTGACGCCCTCGGCGTTTTGCCGGTACTTCAAATCGCGCACACGACGGAGTTACTTCGAGTACCTGACCGAAGTGCGCATCAGCTACGCCTGCAAACTGCTCCAGGAAGAGCGCTCCGACGTGGCCCAGGCCTGCTACGCGAGTGGTTTCAACAATCTGACGCATTTTCACCGGCAATTCAAAACGCTCATGGGCCTAACGCCGGGCGAATACGCGAAGCGGAAAAGGGTTTTGAAATGAAAAACAAAATAAAACCTCCCCCGGTGTCATTGCGCTTGAAGAAGGTTTTTGAGTTGCAGATGTTAGAGCAGAATGACCGTTTCGGCGTCTTTGATTTCGCCGTTGGCTACGCGGTTCAGGGCATCGGAAAAGGTGATTTCCAGGACGTCGATGTCTTCTTCGTGTACCACTCCGCCGCCATCGCCGAAAACTAATTCTTGAAAAACTGGCCGGAACCGATGAACTCAATGTCAAGGTATTAGCTCAACAAGCGGGTACGTCGGACATTACCATTCGGCGCGATTTGGCCTGGCTCGCCGGGCAGGGTTTTCTGCAACGTACGCACGGTGGGGCGGTTAGGCCCGATACGCTGCCGGCTCCCCGGTTCGACCAAAAGAGCGAACGCCGTGCCGACGAAAAGGCGTACACCGGTCAGTTAGCCGCCAATTTTGTGGTGGACAACGACGTGATTTTCATGGACTGCGGCAGCACCGTATTTGCCATGTGCCCCCACCTGCGGCAACGGACTTCGCTGAAAATCATTACCAATTCGCTACCCATCGCACAGGCCTTTCTGGATTGTCCGCAGATCACGCTAAACCTCATTGGCGGTGAACTCGACGCCGTCCGGTAAGCGATTCACGGGCGAATGGCCCTCGAACATAGTGTGCGTTACCGGGCCAATAAAGCCTTTTTGGGCGTGGATGGACTATCGCTGGCCAACGGACTGACGGCCCAGAGCGAAAAGGAAGCGGCGATGACGCAGGCGATGGCCGGGCAGTCGGAGGAGACGTTTTTGCTGTGTGATTCCTCCAAACTGGAACGGGACAGTTACCTGAAATTTGCCCCGCTCTCGCTGGCGCAACACATCCTGACCGATCCCAAACTGCCCGACGAGTTATTGCACCGGTACCTTGAAAAAGGCATTGACTTACGCCGGGCGTAACTGCGCCCTTTTGCCGTGGTCAGTGTTTAATTTTGTAGTAGCTTTAGGCACTCATTTACCTCTAAACCTTATTCCAATGCGGTTTTTGTTTTCGATTACACTCCTCGGTATCTGGCTGGGCAGTGGCGTGGTTGGGTTGACTTTTGATGCTCAAACCTCGCCCTCCCCTGAACGCGTTAAACCCGCGAAAAAACGGGTAGTTTTTATTGCCGGGACGTGCAGTCACGGACCGGGCGAGCACGAGCACGAAGCGGGCTGCCGCTTACTGGCCCGGCAACTCAATGAGTATTCTCCCAACCTTCAGGCTCAGGTGTACACGCAGGGTTGGCCCCAGGATCCGGCGGCTTTCGACGGGGTCGACGCCGTAATTCTGTACGGTGATGGCGGCGGTGGCCACATGGTCAATCAACACCTGGATCAGGTTGGGGCGTTGATGAAAAAAGGGGTTGGGCTGGCTTGCCTTCACTACGCCGTCGAGGTGCCCCAGGGCAAACCGGGTAACGCCTTTCTGGACTGGATCGGGGGGTATTTTGAAACCAACTGGTCAATCAATCCGGTTTGGACGGCTCAGTTCAAGACCTTCCCCAAGCATCCCATCACTCAGGGCGTAAAACCCTTTGCGATGAACGACGAATGGTATTATCATATGCGTTTTCGGCCCGGCATGGCGGGTGTTACACCGATCCTGACGACCATTCCCCCAGCATCGACGCTGGCGCGGGCCGATGGCCCGCACGAAAACAATGCGTACGTACGGGCCGAGGCCGGGAAGCCGCAACACCTGGTTTGGTGCTACCAACGACCCGACGGGGGCCGGGGCTTTGGCTTCACGGGTGGGCATTTCCACCGGGTTTGGGCCGATGACAACGTTCGGAAATTAGTGTTGAATGCCATCGCCTGGATTGCGAAAGCCGACGTGCCCGCCGCAGGCGTGGCCTCGCAAAAACCCACCCAGGCGGAGATGGAGGCCAATCCGTGCGCGAAGTAAGGCGGGAGGCGAACGTTGGAATTAAAGATAAACCTGTTTGGATTTTTGGGAAAGGGATGACAGAAGTCGCGAAAAACCGAAATCATAAACAGTTTCAACCGCGCGGCGGACCGCTTTCAATTCTCAACACTCCTCATGCCCTTTCGACTGCTTTTCGTTTTTCTCCTGCTCCATTCGATCAGCCAAGCGCAGCCCCAGGCCGGGGTGAAAACCTTGAACCAAAAGGCTACCGGCTACCAGGGCATTTGGTATTTTATCGGCAAAACCGGCAACGAATACGTGCATAAATACAGCGGCGGGCTGGGTACGTATCCGGCCAATCATTACCCGTTTTCGGTGTACGCGCCCGCCGTGCAAAAGACGTTTTTCTGCTACGGCGGCGTGACCGACTCCACGTCGCAGGAACTGGGGCACTTCGTTGGTTTTTTTGATCACATAACCGGCCAGGTTTCCCGGCCCACGCTCCTGCTCAACAAGCAAACCAACGACGCGCACGATAACCCCGTCATTCAACTGGATGCCCAGGGCTACGTTTGGGTGTTTTCAACCTCCCACGGCACCGAGCGGCCTTCGTTCGTTCACCGCAGCCGCCAACCCTACCACATCGACGCGTTCGAGCGAGTCCCCGCCACCCGACTCGACGCGAACGGGCAGCGGGTTGCGTTCGACAACTTTTCGTACGTGCAGAGCTACTACCAGCCGGGGCGCGGTTTTCTGAATCTGATGACGCACTACGACAGAGGTGTGCTTGCTTTCGATGCGAAAAAAAATCGCCGAACCATCAGCTACATCACCAGCCCGGACGGCGTAACCTGGTCGGCGTGGCAGGACGTGGCCGTGATGGAGGAAGGTCATTACCAAACCAGCGGACAGGCGGGCAACAAGATTGGCAGTGCGTTCAATATGCATCCGAATACCCGGATCGGCAGTGGTTTGGATTACCGCACCAATCTGTACTACGTGGAAACGCCCGATTTCGGGCAGTCCTGGCAGACTGCCAACGGCAAAACGATGACGTTGCCGCTCAAAGAAATAAGGAGTCCGGCTTTGGTGAAAGACTATAAATCGGAAGGGAAGAACGTGTACATCAGTGACCTGAACTACGATGCCGCTGGTCGGCCCGTTATTCTGTACCTCACCAGCAAAGGCCCCGAACCTGGCCCGCAGAATGGCCCCTACCAGTGGCACGTCGCCCACTGGAGCGGTACCGCCTGGCAGATTCACCCGGTGGCGCAGTCGGATCACAACTACGACATGGGTTCGCTCTACGTGCGGGGGAAAATCTGGCAAATCATCGGGCCGGTGGAGGCCGGGGCGCAAGCCTTCGGCACCGGCGGTAACCTCGCGCTCCTGGAAAGCCGCGATGAAGGAAAATCCTGGCTCCGGGTGAAAGCTCTGACGCCGGGCAGTACCCGCAACCACGCGTACCCGCGCCGTCCGGTCAACGCGCAGTCGGGTTTTGTGGCGTTTTGGGCCGACGGCAACGCCCGGCAGTTCTCGCCTTCCCGACTTTATTTCTGTGATGAAAAAGGGCAGGTTTTCCAATTGCCTACCACCATGAAAGCTGATCTGGAAAAACCAATTCCCGTAAATTAGGGCAATTTAGGGTATAGGGCAGAGAGCATAGGGCATAGTTGGCCGGGCTGAAATTGTTTGTAACTATGCCCTATGCCCTATGCTCTATGCCCTAAATTGCCCTAATTTCAAAGATTCTTCCGCTTCACCTGATCGATTATATATTCCGAGGTGCGCATCGAAGCGGCCAGAATCGTCCAGGTAATGTTCTTGTCGCCCTGGGAAACGAACGGAGCCGCATCGACAACGAACAGGTTTTTCACATCATGGGCCTGTTGAAACTTATTGAGCGCCGACTTGTTCGGGTCGTTGCCCATCCGTACCGTGCCCACTTCGTGGATAATCCGGCCGGGCGCGGCCAGGCCGTAGTTCTGACTGGCACTGGGTTTATTGCCCATTGCAATCCCCCCCATCGCATGGATGATTTCCTCGAAGGTATCCTGCATGTGCTTGGCCTGCTTCACCTCGTTGTCCGACCATTTGTAGTGAAAACGCAGGGTCGGAATCCCGTATTTATCGACCGCGTTGGGGTCAATTTCGCAGTAATTACTCTCCAAAGGCACGGGTTCACCCCGCCCGGCCATGCTTACGTAGGCCCCGTAAAAACGCCGGTAGTCGTCTTTCAGGCCCGCCCCGTAGCCGCCCGCGTCTTTCATCTTGCCGTCGCGGGTGGGGTACTTGCCATTCATGTTTTCCATACCGGAACCAAAACCGGCGCCCGGCATCCCCATGCCCCCGCCGTATTCGATGTGGTAGCCGCGCGGAAAATCAAGCTTGCGGCTGTCGAGCCACCAGGGCGTAAAAACGTGCATTCCGCTAACGCCGTCCTCGTTGTAGCGTTTGCGATCCATCAGCGCGGGCACAAACCCTGAGCGCGAGGCCCCCGTTGAATCGTTGAGGTACTTGCCGATTACCCCACTCGAATTGGCCAAGCCGTTGGGGAAACGGGCTGATTTGGAATTGAGCAACAGCCGCGCCGATTCGCAGGTACTGGCCCCCAACACGACCGTTTTGGCCCTTACCTCCACTTCCTTCAGGGAGATGGTATCGACGTACGAAACGCCCGTGGCCAGGCCGGTCTTGGCGTCGGTGAGCACTTCGCGCACCATCGCGCCGTTGATGAGCGTCAGATGGCCGGTTTTCATCGCCGGAATCACCAACACCGACGACGACGAGAAATCGGCGTAGACCTGGCAGCCCCGGTTGCATTGCCCACAGTAAAAACACGAACCGCGCTCCTTGTTGATGGGCTGGGTCAGAATGGACTTTCGCGCCGGAACTACCGGAATACCGATGCCCTTCGCTGCTTTTTGCAGCATCAGTTCGTGCAAACGCGGCTTGGGTGGGGGCTGGAAAAAACCGTCTGGTTCATTGGGGTGATCGGGGAGATTGGTGCCGAACAGGCCGATAAGTTGGTCGGTTTTGTCGTAAAACGGCTTCATGTCGTCGTAGCCGATGGGCCAATCGTCGCCCACGCCCGTGAGCGAGCCGCGCCGGAAATCGTCGGGGCCAAAGCGGAGCGAAATCCGGCCCCAGTGGTTGGTGCGTCCGCCGAGCATTCGGGACCGGAACCAGTGAAATTCGGCACCCGGATCGGACGAATACGGCTCGCCTTCAATGTCCCAGCCGCCCCAGGCCGCATCGAAATCACCGCCGGAGCGCGAGGCCGTACTGGCGCCGCGCCGGGGCGATTCGTAGGGCCATTTGAGTTGGGTAATGTACTTCGGGTCGGCCGGGTCGTAGTAGCCACCGGCTTCGAGGAGCAGTACGTTGGCTCCGGCTTTGGTGAGTAGGTACGCCGCCATGCCGCCGCCCGCCCCTGAGCCAACGATTACTGCGTCGTACACCGTCGGGGCTTTTTTGATTTGAAATAGGTCCATAGCGTAAAGCTAAGAAATAGGTCAGTACGTTTTGTTTTAAATAAAATAACTCCCCAATTGTTGTGACACAGTTGGGGAGTTGGCAATTTCATGCGGCTTAATTCGGGTAGCCCGGATTCTGCGGTTTCAAATTCGGGCTACCCGAATTAAGCCGCAGAACCCGGGCTTTTATTCAATCTTTCAATCATTCAAAATTACTCAAAGCCCGGGTTCTGCGGCTTCAAATTCGGGTTGTTGAGCAGCTCCTGCGTGGGCAGGGGTAGCAACAGGTGCTTCTGCTGCAGCGGTTGGTTGGTACTCAAGTTTATGTGACCCACGAAGTTGTTGAAACCGTTGGTCGTTTCGTTATAGACCCTCCGCAAACGCAACATATCAAAATAGGTGATCTGCTCGTAGCACAGTTCCTTCCACCGTTCGCGCCAGACGGCCTCCCGGAAACTGGCCTGGCTAAACGTACCAAGCGCGGGCGTGACCAGCGTGGCTCGATCTCGAATGCGCTTCATGGCGTCGTAGGCAGCCTGGGTGGGCGCACCTAGTTCGTTCTGCGCTTCGGCGAAAATCAGCAGCGTTTCGGCGTAGCGGATTTGTGGCACGTTCAGGTTGTTTTGCCGGGTGCCAGGCACACCAGACGTACCAAACGCGATACGGTTGAAGTGCTTGAACACGTAAGGCCCGCCCAGTTGGAACGGCGCTCCGCTGCCATTGGTAAAGTAGCTGGTGTAAAAGTAACCATCCTGATTTTTGGCCCGCAGATCGCCCACTTCGTACGAATTGTAGAACGACCGCGTTGGTACCGAGCTCCCCGTTCCGCCTGGACCTTGGAACGTCGTGGGCTGAAAGTTGGGGAGGAAGTTCCCCATCGGGTTGCCGGCTACCACCTCATTGTACTGGAGCATGAACAGGTGTTCGATCCGGTTTTCGGTTCTCTCGCTGTGTACATCGTCATAATTCGTAAACAAGTTGATCGAACTTGGGTTGGCGTTGGCATAGGTGATGACCTCAAATGCCTTGTCGGCAGCCAGCTTATAGTGCGACGCACCCCGGTTGAGTGGGAAACCCGCCATCGTCAGATACACTTTCGCCAATTGGGTTTTGACCGCGGCCTGATTGACCCGGCCCGATAGGTCCATCCACGCCAAGCCAGCGGCTTCGGCGGCAATCAGATCTTCTACGATCAGGGCATAGATAGAGGCGATAGGGTTGCGGCCGGGCGAAAACTGTTCGGTTGTGGCGGTCTGGGGGGTGGTAATGAGCGGAACGTCGCCCCAGAGCCGAACGGCGGTGAAATAGGCCGACGCCCGTAGGAAGCGCGCTTCACCCAGAATTCTGGCCTTTTGGGCGGCGTTCATGGGCTCAATGGGCGGCACCTTTTCAAGCACCTGATTGGCGTTGGCAATAACGCGATAGAGTCCGTTCCAGTAGTTGACTACGTGCGCGGTGTTTCCATCCTGCACTAGGGCGAGGAGGTTGTTGAGGTCGGAGTTCTGCGCCGTTTCGGTGGTTGAGGTGCCCGTCAGGGCTTCAAGCAACTGCCAGTTAGCCGAGAAAATCCCGGCTCCGCCGCCCATAAACCGTAGGTCGGCATAGACAGAAGCCAAAGCAGCCTCGGCATGGTCGGGAATGGTGTAGAAGCTTTCGGGCGTGAGGTTGGAGGGGTCTTCCTCGTCAAGGAAATCCGAGCAGCCTATTGGCCCGGCCAGCATGATGCCGCATAGTAGCACCCGCGATATGTTTTTTACGAAAGATTGTCGCATGATTTTTATCAATGTGTTAGTTACGTTGTGATTAAAGACCAATTTGGAGACCAAACACGTAGGTCGTTGGCTTGGGGTAGTTGTGCCAGATCATGCCCTGCGAGAACGCGCTGTTGCCGCCCCCCTGGTTGGTTGGCGTAACCTCCGGGTCGCCCACGATGGGGTCGTCCACGAGCAGGAAGAAGTTCTGGGCCGAGGCAAAAATCCGCAGCCGATTCAGTTTCAATCTGTTGACCACTTCTGGTGAGAACGTATAGCCAATGAGTGCATTGCCGCCACGCAGGAAAGAGCCATCCCTGATCCAGTGCGTATCGACGTTGGTTACGTGGCCAGCGCGGCTCTCGCGGATTTCAGCAATGGGAGAAGACTGATTGGTAGGCGTCCAGGCGTTCAGCACGGAGGTATAGCTGTTAGCCAAAACCTGCCGGTCTTCGCTGGGGTGCAGGTTCATCAGCATTACTTTATTGCCGTACGCGAACTGAAGTTCGAGCGCAGCGTCGAAGTTGCCAAACTTGAAGTTGTTGTTCAGCGCGCCCCAGCTCCGAGGCGTGCCGTTACCAATGATGCTGCGGTCGGCGTCGGTGATGGCGCGGTCTCCGTTCACATCGAGGTATTTGACATCGCCGGGAAGCATGGTCAGTCCGTTGCGGTAGCTGCGATAGCGGGCGGCTTCTTCGCGCTCAGCCTCGCTCCAGGTACCCAAGCGGGTTAACCCCCAGAAGGAACCTACTGGCTCACCAATCCGAATGATGTTGGTAGGGTTGGTGAAGTTAGGGCCACCCACGTTGAAAATGTCTGAGGGAGTAGCCAGCGATAGCACTTTGTTGCGGTTCAGCGACATGTTGAAGTTCGTGGTCCATCTGAAGCTACCCTTCTCGATATTGACGGTGTTCAGGCCAAACTCGAAACCTCTGTTTCCCATTGACCCTATATTACGCCGGATGGTGGCATAGCCACTCGTTCTGGGTACCGGGGCATCGAGCAGCATGTCGGTCGTTAGGCGGTAGTAATAATCGGCTTCGATGGTTATCCGGCCCTTAAACAGACCAAGCTCTAAACCAAAGTCTGTCTGCGCTGTTTTTTCCCAACGCAGATTGGGGTTGGCCAATCGGTTAATGCCTGTGCCGGTTACGCGGTTGTCGTTATAAATGGTGGCGTAGTTGGCACTCAGTAAAGACAGCGAGGCGTAAGGAGGAATCTCGGAGTTACCCGTCAGACCGTAGCTGCCACGGATTTTCAGGTTCGAGATAACCGGGTTGTTTTTAAGGAAGGCCTCTTCCGATACACGCCAAGCCACTGCCGCCGAGGGGAAGATAGCGAACTTGTTGTTCTCACCAAACTTACTCGACCCATCGGCGCGGGCCGTTGCCGTGAACAAGTAACGGTTTTTGTAGCCATAATTAACGCGTCCAAAGTACGAGTTAAAAGCAAAGCGCGAGGCACCGGAGCCAATGTTTGGGTTGGTGGCACCGGCACCAAGGTTGTTGAAGCCAAAATAGTCGGTGGAAAAGTTGTTTGCGCCCCCGCCAATGGAGAACACGTTGGTTTCCTGCCAGGAGATACCCAACAGCCCGTCAAACGAGTGATCCCCAACCTGTTTGTTGTAGGTCAGCAGGTTTTCCAGCGACCAGAAGCTCTCTGTGCGGTTGTTGACCGATGCATTGCCGTTTCCGCCGATGTTCAGCGTCCGGGTTTGCGACTGGTTCACCCCCTGTGTCTGGATGTTTACGCCCAGGATACTCTTGAATTGCAGACCGGGGGCCAGAGTCAGCGTAGCGGCCAAGCTACCCAGCGTGGTCTGCGTCTTCTGGATGTACTGACGACCCATCAGGCGGTGTACCGAACTGAATGAACCTTCGGCCAGCGGATAGTCGCGGTTGTTAGCGAAGACACCGTTGTCGTAACGCACGGGCAGGAAGGGGAAGTCTTCGACGATTTGCCGCGCCACGGCATCATTGATGTCAACCAGCCGATCTGACTGGTTGTTGTAGCTCAGCGTACCGCTCAGCTTCAGCCATGATTTTACCTGATCGTCAATCGTAAATCGGCCCGAAAACCGCTTCATGTATGACGTCTTAATCAAACCCTGATCGTCCCGGTAGCCCAAAGAGAGTGAATACTGAGTCCGCTCATTGCCGCCGCTTAAGCCTAACTGATGGTTCTGTGAGAGTTTATTCTGTGCTGACTCCCGAAACCAGTCGGTGTCGTAGTTGGGTAGAAACTTGCCGCCTTCTTCCCGAAATACGCCCGGATATTGCGTATTGAACGCCCGTCGCCGTAGAAGAGGGTTATTGTTTACATACCGCCCTGCGGCCCAGCCGGCTGGGTCGTATTTCTGGATGTTGGCGTAGGCGAGGTCTTCCATGTCCAGATACTGCTGTGCATTAAGCACCTGTGGCTTATTGGGGCCGATGGTATTGACGCTGAGCTGCGAATCGTAAGTGATGCGGCTTTCGCCCGCCTTACCCTTGCGGGTCGTGACCAGAATAACACCGTTGGCACCCCTTGCCCCGTAGATGGCCGTTGAGGAGGCATCTTTCAGCACCTCGACCGACACAATATCGTTGGGGTTGATGAAGTCAATGGCGTTAGTGAACTGATCGCCCGTGTTCTGTGGTAGAAACACACCATCAACTACGTAGAGCGGGTTGTTGGAGGAGTTGATAGAGCTAAAGCCGCGAATCCTGACCGTAGTTCGGCCACCGGGGCGTCCCGAGTTATTATTGACCTGAACACCGGGCATCCTACCTTGCATCATTTGGTTGAGTGATGGGGCAGGGCGCTGTTGGAGTTCTGCTTCTTTCATTGATACTACTGAACCGGTCAAGTCCGACTTTTTGGCTGTACCGTACCCGATTACAACTACCTCGTCCAGGCTTTTGGTGTCGGCCCGGAGCGTGACGTTGATGGAGGTCTGGTTTCCGACGAGGACCTCCTGGGACGAATAGCCAACGTAGGAAAAAATTACGGTGGCATTTGCCTCGGGAACGTCGAGTTTGTACTGACCTGCGGCATCCGTGACCGTACCGCGTTGGGTTCCCTTGAGCAGGACACTCACACCGGGTAAGGAAACATTAGCCTCATCGCTAACCCGACCAGTGAGGGGGCGATCTACCGCTTTCGCCGGGCGTTTACCGCCGGGATCATTGGCGGCGTAGGTAAGACTGATGCAGAAAAAGGCCAGTAGTGCCAGAGGTATCCTCAGCATCCTGACAAGCCGTACTCGCGGGGGTAAGAGTTTTTCCATGGAGTTTTTTGCCAAAAGGCAGTTTGGGTTTAAGTAGTTAGAAAAAATCAAGGGAAAAGAGGAAAACGGGTTTTAGGGTTTAAGAAGTTGTTGTGGTCATAGGTAAATTGGAAAAGTTGCTCCGACAAACGGAAGGCTGGACGTAAGCCGGGGATCGAGTCAACTGAATTAAAAGTCATTCAGCACAAAGGGGCGGCAACAACACGATTGAGTTTCGTATTACAAAGCATGGAAAAAATTGGATGCGAAAAAGCAAAAGGGTAAAATAAATTATAGCTGATTTGGGGGAAAGGCGGAAAAGTGCTGTTGGGGGCTATGCCCCGGTAGACCCAAACTGAACTCACTGGAACTGAAATCGGTCGAATTCAGCGAGTTTTAAATAAACCGGAACCGGTGCAAAAAGTACGTCTGCGCCAATAACGTAACTTTCTGAAAATCAGGCACCCGAATGCGCTCTTCCTTGATTCGCGACGCGGGTAAAGCTCTAATCTTGGCAAAGAGCCGGAGGTAGTACCGGTACGCCAGGTACACGCCCATCCGGGCCGCCGGGGGCAATTGCCGGATACCGCGTAGGGCGTCGTCAAAGTCGCGCTGAATGTCCGCTTCGATCAGGTGCTTGGCGTCTTTGGTGAAATCGTCAAAGTCCACTCCGGGGAAGTACACCCGGCCCCGCTCCTGGTAGTCGGATTTCAGATCCCGCAGGAAATTGACTTTCTGAAACGCCGCCCCCAATTTGCGGGCGTCGCCTTTCAGCCGGTCGTAGAGGGCCGAATCACCTTCGCAAAACACCCGCAGGCACATCAGTCCGACGACTTCGGCGGAGCCGTAGATGTACTCTTCGTAGCCGTCGTCGGAGTAGGCCGTTTTGGTCAGATCCATCGCCATGCTGTGCAGGAAAGCTTCGATGAGTTCGCGCTCGATGCCATACTGGTTGACCACAATCTGAAACGAATGCAGCACCGGATTGAGGCTGATGCGCTCGTCGATACCCCGGTAGGTATCCACCCGAAAGTCGCTGAGCAGCCGGGCTTTATCGAAGCCGTGGAAGGTATCCACGATTTCGTCGGCGTAGCGCACGAAGCCGTAAATTGCGTAGACGGGTAGGCGGAATTTAGGTGCTAACGTTTTGATACCCAGTGTAAACGAGGTGCTGTATTCCTGCGTAATCAGGCGGCTACACCCAAAGGTGGTTCGGTCGTAGAGGTTCATGTTTCAGTGGGTAGTTGCCAGGTGTAGCTGTCGGCAGCGGCGAATTTTTCGCAAGATAATTTTTCTTTTACCAACTGTTCATCACCCAGGGCTTACTTCTTTTTCCACCTCGCCCGCCACCACCAGGCCCGAAATCAACGAAGGCGGTACGCCGGGACCCGGCACCGTCAGTTGGCCCGTGTAGTAGAGGTTGCGCACGTGTCGGTTTTTCAGCGAAGGCTTCAGTAAGGCCGTCTGCCTCAGGGTGTTGGCCAACCCGTAAGCATTGCCTTTGTAGGCGTGATAATCCTCAATGAATTCCTGGTGCGCGTAGCTGCGCTTTACCACGACGTGTTCCCGGATGCTATGCCCCACGTAGCGTTCGAGTCGCTCCATGACCAGATTGTAATATTTTTCGCGAATGCCCGCCGGTTCGTCGAGGTTGGGCGCAACCGGAATCAGAAT
>JAJAZB010000388.1 GCA_026785975.1 Cytophagaceae bacterium
GGGTTGCCCCTACCTTTACCGGCTCAACTCCAGCACCAACGCCGTTTTGCCGGGCAATTTAATGCTTTTGATGTCGGTCAAAACTTCATCGGTCAGCACGTTCCGGGCTTTGGAAAAACCACTCATGCGCTCCGTAAACCGGCTGGTATCGAGGTTGATGTCGGTGTCGTTGGTGTTAGTGGCGACCATCACCGTTTTATCGGAAGTATACCGAAAAAATACGTAGGTGCCATTTTGGGGCAGGTATTGCATCAATTTCCCGGCGTGGAGTGCGGGCGTGGCTTTGCGGTACGTAGCCAGTTTTTTCACGTAATCAAACGCTTCGTTCTCCTGATTGTTCCGACCGGCGGCGGTGAATTTATCGCTGCGGTCGCCGGGAAAACCGCCCGGAAAATCGCGTCGGACCTCGGCGTCGGAGGGATTTTTGGTGTTTTTCATTAACACTTCCGTCCCGTAGTACCACGACGGAATGCCGCGCGTGGTAAGCATCCAGGTGACACCGAGTTTGTACTTGGCCAGGTCCTCACCGATCACGGAAAAGTAGCGATCGGTGTCGTGGTTTTCCAGAAACGTCACCAATTTCTGGGGATTGGCGTACACCGCGTCGGTCGTCAGTGCCTGGTAAAATCGGTTAACGCCCGTATCCCAGCCATTCGGCTCGCGCAGAGCCGCGTTGGTGGCGTCGTAGAGCACAAAATCCAGCCCACCCGGTTGATTGGAGTTGAAGGGCAAATCCAGCTTATTTTTTACGAAAAACGCCTGTGCCACCGGGTTATTCACCCAGGCTTCGCCAAAAATGTGAAGCTGTGGGTACTCGGTGAGGAGTGCCTGGTTGCAGCGATTCAGGAAATCAAGGTCGTTGTATTTGTACGTGTCCACCCGCCACGCGTCGAGGCTAAACATCTCGGTCGACCAAATGGCGTGTTGAATTAAATACCTGGACAGAAACGGATTCCGTTGGTTGAGGTCCGGCAAAAAGGGCGTAAACCAGCCATCGAGCAGCACTTTCCGGTCGGAGGCCGCCGCGTAGGGATCAAACAGCGATTGCTCCTTGTGCGAACTATTCGTGTAAGCTGACCACTGGTTGAACCAATCCTTGAACGGTTGTTCCCGGAACATCCAATGATCGTCGCTGACGTGGTTGTACACGGCGTCCTGAATCACTTTCAGGCCGCGTTTGTGGAGCGCATCCGAGAATTGGCGATACCCTTCGATGCCGCCAAACCGCTTATCGATTTGGTAATGGTCGGTGAAATGGTAGCCGTGGTAGCCCGCCTGCATCCGGTCGGGTGCTTCGCGTTTCAGGGCTTCATCGTTGTCGATGACGGGCGTCAGCCAGATGGCCGTCACGCCCAATTCCTGCAAATAATCCAGGTGGTTGGTGATGCCCTTCAAATCGCCGCCGTGCCGTAAATGCGGAATGGCGCGGTCGGCCTGCGGGTCTCTTAAATCGGCAAATTTATCGTTGGACTCATCGCCGTTGGCAAACCGGTCGGGCATGATGAGGTAGATAAAATCGGCGGAAGTCAGCCCCTGACCTTTCGGGTTTTTGGTGCGGGGCAGGAGTTCGTACTGCCGGGAAATCGTCTGACCGTTGGCTTTGCCGAGGATTTCGAGCTTGCCGGGTTTCGTGTTAGGGGCGATGGTCAGGTCCAGAAACGCGTAATTTGGGTTATCGGCCTTGTGGGTTTTTACGAGTTTGACGCCGGGATAATTCAGCGAGTAGCTGAGCGTCCCGGCATTCTGGCCGTACACCAGGAGTTGCAGGGCTGGATTTTTCATCCCGATCCACCAATTCGTGGGGTCGATGCGCTGAATTTGGGGCGTTTGCCCAAATAGAAAATGACTCAGAAGCAGAAAAGAGAGCAGGGCGACAGGGCTGAATTTATTCATGCTGAACGAAGGTGAACCGATACATTTCCGGCAAATTAAGCCATTCGGAGGCTTTTTTCATATTGCCCAAGGAATTACCTTTGAATACGCTCATCTTTCCTGCATCTTTAACGAATGACGTTTTTCAGCGCAAAAAGTGCCTTTTTTGGCGCAGGATTCCCGGTTTTGCTCCTATTTTTGGGGTTCAATACCCTGAGTCAAACCCCTAAAGCCAAACCGGGTACCGTGACGCGGTCCTATCAGATTGGCTCAGCCAACCCCTCCCCAACGAAACCCAAGCCTGTGCCCAAAGTAGCCACCCGTTCCGATAAACTACTGATTTACGAACTGACCACCCGCCTCTACGGCAATACAAAACTTGAAAACGCGAAGTGGGGCACGATGGCCGAAAACGGAGTCGGTAAATTCAACAACATCACCGATGTGGCCTTGCAGAGCCTCAAAATCTTTGGAATCACCCACGTTTGGTACATGGGCGTCATTGAACACGCCACGATGGAGGATTTTTCGGCCTACGGCATTGCCAAAGATCACCCGGCGGTGATCAAGGGCCGGGCCGGATCGCCGTACGCCATCAAAGATTATTATGACGTCAATCCCTTTCTGGCCAGTGATCCCGCCAACCGGATGCGCGAATTCGACGAACTGGTGCAGCGCACCCACAAAAACGGCCTGAAAGTCATCCTGGATTTTGTGCCCAATCACGTGGCCCGGCAGTACCGCTCCGATGCCAAGCCCGCAGGCGTGGCCGATTTTGGCGAAGCCGACGACAAAGCGACAATTTTTAAACCATCCAACAATTTTTACTACCTGCCCGGGCAACCGTTCATCGTGCCCGCCGGGGTAAATATTCCGGTAAAAACCGAAGGGGATTACGTGGAAAATCCGGCCAAAGCCACGGGCAATGACGTGTTTAAAGCCAGTCCGTCCATCGACGATTGGTACGAAACCGTCAAGCTCAATTACGGGGTCGATATTCTGGACAACCGCAAAACCTACTTCAAACCCATCCCGGATACCTGGCTCAAGATGCGCGACATTCTGGCGTTCTGGACGAAAAAAGGCGTCGATGGCTTCCGCTGTGACATGGCCGAGATGGTACCCGTCGAATTTTGGAGTTGGGCGATTCCCGAAATTAAAAAACTCAACAAGGACGTCACGTTTATCGCGGAAATTTATAATCCGAACCAATACAAAAACTACATTCAAACCGGCAAATTTGATTACCTCTACGACAAAGTTGGCCTCTATGATGCCTTGCGGCGGTTGATGGAAGGAAAAGGTAACGTCAGCGAAATCACGAAAGTCTGGCAAACCGAGTCGGGGGATATTCAAAACCATATGCTCCGGTTCCTGGAAAATCACGATGAACAACGCATTGCTTCCGACTTTTTCGCGATGGATATGTTCTACGCCGTACCCGCCATGACGGTGGCCGCCACGATGGGGAGTGGGCCGTTGATGTACTATTTTGGGCAGGAAATCGGTGAACCCGGCATGGCGGCTGAAGGCTTTCAGGGCGCGGATGGTCGCACCACGATTTTCGACTGGTGGGGCGTTCCCGAACATCAGAAATGGATGAACGGTGGGAAGTTCGATGGGGGCGGGCTGGCCTCCGAGCAAAAGCAACTCTGGAAATTCTACTACGATCTCAACTGGCTCTGCCGTAAGTCGGACGCCATTCGCAACGGTGGTTTTTTTGATCTGCAATACGCCAACACGGGCGGGCAAAGCCCCGGTTACCGGGATAGCAAACTATTTAGCTACCTGCGGCACTCGGCTAAGCAGAAACTGTTGATCGTTACTAATTTTGACCTCGACCGCAATTACCAGACTAACGTGCGGATTCCGCGCGAAGCCTGGGAGAAGATGGGGTTGAATCCCGAAGGCAGTTACGAATTCAAAGAAATCTTTCATCACCCCAAGGCCACCGCGACCGCCAAAGCGTCGGCGGGCGTTCCAGTCAACATGACCGCCAACAGTGTGCTGATTTTTGAAATCAAACCCAGGTAGTCGGGCTTCGTGACGCCGATCCTCGACCCGCCCGATGTCGTAAGTTTGGGGAGGAGCCTTCCGATTACCGGTGCTTATCGGCGGATTGCTGACCCTACGCGTGAGTAATGAAGACGAAATCATGTTAAAAAAATGTACCTATTCAAACGCACTTTTACCTTAAAAACAGAATGAAGTACTGGCTTTTGGGCATCCTGCTTTTTGGGTTGGAACCCGTATTCGCGCAGAGCGATGAAGAGATTTTTGCTGAAAA
Organism: Cytophagaceae bacterium; assembly: GCA_026785975.1. Taxonomy (GTDB): domain Bacteria; phylum Bacteroidota; class Bacteroidia; order Cytophagales; family Spirosomataceae; genus JAJAZB01. Next base: position 4,160 of record JAJAZB010000388.1, read on the forward strand.
AATGCGCCTGCCCCGTGGGCAGACCGTTGCTGAAACCGCCCTGACCATCGCACAGAGTTTTGTGGATGCGCCTTACGTATCGGGTACGCTCGAAAGCCCGGACGGTGAAGAGCGACTGATGGCAAACCTGCGCGAATTTGATTGTACGACATTTGTCGAAAATGTACTGGCCCTGGCTCGAACGCGCCACACCGAGAAGCCTGACTATCAGAATTTTAAATATATCCTGCAACAGATTCGCTACCGGGGCGGACACATCCGGGGCTACGCTTCGCGATTGCACTACTTTTCGGACTGGTTGGTTGAAAATGCCAGCGCCGGGCAATTAGTCAATCTGACCGAATTGTTTGGGGGAGAGCCGCTCAGGAAAGAGGTGCGTTTTATGACGGCGCACCGAAATCAGTACACTTCGTTGAGCAACTTGCTCAGCTATAATGAACTCAGTGGGCGGGAGGAAGAAATTAACCGACGGGAGATTTTTTTTATACCGAAATACAAAACGCGTTCGTTAGAAGGGCAACTTCAGGATGGTGATTTGATTGGTATTACGTCGGCGAGGCCAGGATTGGATGTGGCTCATGAGGGGTTTGTACTGCGGCGCAACGACCGGGCTTATTTGCTCCATGCTTCTTCTGAATTCGGACGGGTAATGTTGACTTTTTCACCCCTGAGCGACTATCTAACCCGTAACTCTGGCCATAACGGTGTCATGGTAGCCCGATTGAGGAACTAACCAGCCGTTTACTGTCAACAAACCAACACCAAGTGAATGGACAAAAAAACTGCTATTCTCGAAGCGACGCTCGAACTAATCACCAAAAATGGGTTCCACGCTACGCCCATGAGCATGGTAGCGCAACACGCCAAAGTGGCGGCAGGGACGATCTACCACTATTTCGACAGCAAAGAGCAGCTAATTGATGAACTTTATGCGTTGCACCGCGATAAAGTTGCCAGCGTGATGTTGCAGGGAGACGACTCGTCGAAACCCTACAAAGATCGGTTCAGACAGGTTTTTAGCAACCTGTTTGCGTATTACACGCAAAACACCGATCAGTTTTTATTTATCGAACAGTACGCTAATTCGCCGATTATGAACCGGATTCCCCGCGAGGAATCAGCCAGTTTTTACCAGCCGTTAATTGAATTCGTGCGGAAAGGGATCCACACCGGACAGTTGAAAGACATTTCTGCCAAACTGATGGCCCGGTTGGTTTACGGGAACATCGTCTCCGTTGTGAAACTTCATCTTTCAGGCGATTTGCCGATGGAAAACGCGCTGCTACAAACGGCCATTGCAACCACCTGGGATGGGGTGCGCCAGTAAGCACCGGGAGATTTAGTTGGAGAAACGCCCGTTTCAGTAAAAAAGCCTGGCTCACCCGAATGGGTACACAGCCAGGCTTTTTTATGGGAAAGCGTTACCGGAATTTCCATTCACGACCCTTTAAAAATTTCGGATTTATGCTGATTAAAAGCGTCGTCGATTGGGATGGATTGGTCGTAACGTTGCCATTCGGTTTGGTTCAACGAGGGAATTTTGAGTTCTTTGCACCTTCATCAACCGTGGGGGCACCTTTCGCCGTACATTAAGAATGCTTCAGGTCCTGGTCGTTAAACTACTAATTACGTTTCTGTTGACGGGAGCCATTGGGTTGGTTTTCGCTTATAAAACCAGCATTCAGGCGTTAGCAACGGCTTATCCACGGGCCGGTTTTCTGCTGTTCTGGTTGATTCTCCGGTTGATTCCCTTCCTGCTGATTTACGTTGCGTTTGGCGAAAAAGCCCACTCGGACGTGGGTATATTTTATGACTCCGCCAAAGGAGCCAGGGCGTGGGGCGTGGTGTACCGGGACTTCGATTCGGCCTACCAACCGCTTTTTGCGTACCTGACGGCGTTGCCCCTTTTCTTCTGGGATTCGGCTGAGGCCATCCTGCTGGAAATGATTCTGGTTGAAGGAATCATCCTCTGGTTCACGTACCGATATTATCAGGCCGGGCAGCCCAACGCGCTTTTCATCGCCCTGCTTTATCTGTTGCTGCCCGCCCCGTTTGTGCTGGTTGTACTGAGCGGGCAGGAGGATATCTGGATGTGGGGGTTCGGCATCTGGGCCATGTGGCAAATGCGCCGAAAGCCCGATGGCCTCCGGTTGGGATTGATCGTTGGACTGTCGCTACTCGTGACGAAGGTGGTCATCGTGCTGCTGCTACCCGCGCTTTTTATCTTCGTTCGCGACCGTTGGCGGTTTGTGTTGGGGCTGGTTCTGATTGGTGTTCCCGCGCTTGGACTGTTGTACGCCAGTGGCGAAATGGCCTTCATGAGCATCATCCACCAGGCCGACGCGCCCCGCACGCCTAACTTGTGGAGCATTGCCAATCCGTTTCTTTCGGTGTACCGGGGGGTTGGCGTACCGCTGCTCAATGGCTTGGGATTGCTCAGCACGGTGCTGATTTCGGTGCTGGTTGCGGTGTTTTCCGGCCGAAAAGACTACGCTTTCGGACAATTTTTCCCGCTGCTTTGGTGCGTAACCTTTGCCTGGTTTATGTGCATTCAGCAAAGTTCCCTGGCCAATTACGCCTTTATCTTTTTGATGCCCCTGCTCTTCGGAGTTTTCTCCATTCAAAACCGCACGGCGCTGGTTCTGTTGCTGCTTTTCAACGCGGCCATCGTGATACAGCCCGTGCTTTGGTGGGGGATGGGGATGCCCGTTTTCTCCGCCAGTGATTTCGTTCGGGTACTCCCGATCACCGAATACGTGCTCGAACTCATCATCGTGGGCCTGTTACTTTATTTTATCTGGAACGTGCTACGCGCCCGGCTTTCAGGTATTTCTCAACGACATGGTTAAAATTGGCATTATTGGTTACGGGTACTGGGGGGTGAACATCTTGCGGAATTTCATGAATACCCCGCAGTGTGTCGTCGGTAAAGTGTGCGATCAACGATCCGAGCGGTTGGCGCTGGTGCAAAAATCGTATCCCAGTGTGCAGGTAACAACCTCGACGGACGAGTTAATCAACGATCCCGCGATTGACGCGGTGGTTATCGTGACGCCGGTTTTCCTGCACTACGCGCTGGCAAAAAAGGCCCTTGAGCAGGGGAAACACGTGCTGGTCGAGAAGCCCTTCACGGCCTCCGTGGCCGAAGCCGAAGAGCTGATTGAACTGGCCCAACGCAAAAACCTGGTCATTGGTGTCGACCACACGTTTCTGTTTACCGGGTCGGTGCAACGCATCAAAAACCTGGTGGATGCCGGGGAGTTGGGAAGTATTCAATACTTCGATTCAACCCGAGTCAATCTGGGTCTTTTTCAGCCCGACGTCAACGTTATCTGGGATTTGGCCCCGCACGATATTTCGATCCTGCATTACCTCGTGCCCGAGCGTCCGGTCAGCGTTATTTGCACCGGTCAGAGTCACACGCAAAACCGCCTGGAAAATATCGCCTACCTAAGCGTCAATTACCAATCTGATTTCATGGCGCATTTTGCCTGCTCCTGGATTTCGCCCGTAAAAATCCGGCGTATTCTCATCGGCGGGGATAAGAAAATGTGCCTCTACGACGACGTGGAACCAACCGAGAAGGTGAAGATTTACGAAACCAGCTACCACGTCAACACCGAGGAAGAAAAACACCGGATGCTGGTCGACTACCGGACCGGCGATATTTTCCTGCCAAAAATCGCCCAGAAAGAAGCCCTGGCCGACATGACGGCCAATTTTATTAACGCCATTCTCGACCAAACAAAGCCCCTGGTCGATGGCCTGGCCGGGTTGGCCGTGGTGCAAGTGCTCGAAGCGGCCCAGCAGTCCATCGACCAGGGCGGCAAGGAAATTTTCCTGAAATAGCGGAACCACTTTTTTGCTCCTCAAAACACAACGCATGGAACTGACCAGCATCAACGAACCGAAAAAGTCAATCAACAACGTCAAACTGGGGAAGGACGTGAAAATCTACGATTTCGTGAATCTGTACGGGTGCGAAATTGGCGATGGCAGTAAAGTCGGGACCTTCGTGGAGATCCAGAAAGGTGTAACAATTGGGAAAAACTGCAAGATTTCAAGCCACAGTTTTATTTGTGAAGGCGTTGACATTGAGGACGATGTGTTCCTGGGGCACAATGTGACGTTTATCAACGACCGCTTCCCCCGCGCCACTAATCCCGATGGCCGTATGCAAACCGATGCCGACTGGCAATTGGAAAAAACTACCATCCGAAAAGGCGCTTCGGTAGGTTCATCGGTGACCATTCTTTGCGGAATCACCATTGGTGAAGGGGCGATTATCGGGGCCGGTTCGGTCGTCACAAAGGACGTGCCAGCCAACACGATCGTGGCGGGCAACCCGGCAAAAGTCATGCGGAGTACCGCCGTATCCAAAGAAATTTAACGAGTCGGAAACAGCTTTTTTCATGCAAACCATTCCTTTTCTCGACCTCAAACGTCAGTACCAGCAGATTCGGCAGGAAGTTTTAGCCGCGACGGAGACGGTGTTTGAGGCCACTGCTTTTTCGGGCGGACCGTTTGTTGACCGGTTTGAAACCGAATTTGCGGCGTTCTGCGAAACGCCCTACGCGATGGCCACCAACAACGGCACCACGGCCTTACACTTGGCCATGCTGGCGCTGGGCATCGGTGAAGGCGATGAAGTGATTTTACCGGCCAATACGTTTATCGCGACGGCCTGGGGTATATCCTACGTGAAGGCCAAGCCCGTTTTTGTGGATTGCCACCCCGATACCTGGGAAATCGACCCGGCGCAGATCGAGGCTAAAATCACACCCCGCACCCGGGCCATTGCGGGCGTACATTTGTACGGACAGCCCTTTGATATTGATGCCGTTAGAGCCATCGCCGATAAACACGGGCTGTTTGTGGTTGAAGACGCGGCTCAGGCGCAGGGGGCGCGTTACAAAGGCAAACGCGTGGGTGGTTTCGGGGATATCGCCTGTTTTAGTTTTTATCCCGGCAAAAACCTGGGCGCTTACGGCGAAGCGGGGGGCCTGACTACCAACCGCGAGGACTACCACCGGCACGTGCAGATTCTGAAAAATCACGGCTCGACCGTCCGGTATCACCACGATGAAATCGGGTACAATTACCGCATGGATGGCTTGCAGGGCGCAATTTTGAGTATTAAACTTCGGTACCTCGATGGCTGGAACAACCGCCGCCGCGACATCGCCCGGCAGTACCAAACCGGCATCGTCAACCCGCGAATCAAGATGCAGGCGCAACCGGACTGGGCCGAAAGCATTTACCATTTGTTCGTGGTGACCACGGACGACCGCGACGGCCTGGTCAAGCACTTGCAGGCGCAGGGCGTGTCGCCCGGTTTACACTATCCGGTGCCTTGCCATTTGCAGAAAGCATACGCGTATTTGGGGCATCGGGAAGGGGATTTTCCGGCCTCCGAATACCTGGCCAGCCATTGTTTGTCGCTGCCGATGTTTGCCGAACTGACTGACCAGGAGGTAGCCTACACCATTGATAGCCTCAATGCCTGGCAGTAAACCGCACCCGAATGCCTTCCCAAAAACAGAGTTGGTCCATCCTGATTTTTTGTTTCAACGAAGTTGAGACCGTCGCCAAAGTGACCAATCAGGTGTTGGGGGTGCTGGAGCAAATGGCTGCGGATTCTTACGAGGTACTCCTGGTCGACGATGGCAGCACGGACGGTTCGCAACCAGAAATTGAGCGCATCGCCCGGACGTCCGAACGGATTTCTTACCGGTTTCACCCCGAAAACCTCGGCATCGGTCACGCCCTGCGAACGGGGTATTTCAACGTGAAGTACGAAAATGTGTGTGCTGTACCCGCCGACGGGCAGTTTGACGTACAAGAATTATTGCCATTTTCTGTGGTCGAACCCAACACCTTCATTTCGTTTTATCGAAAGGAGAATACGACCTACACGCCCGCCCGAAACGCGTTGTCGTATTTTAACCGGATGCTGAACAAGTGGCTCAACGGGGTCGATTTGAAAGACGTGAATTGGGTCAAGATTTACAAAACGGATGTACTGTCGACGCTCAATCTGGAAATTGAAAGTTCGCTGGTTGAAAGTGAAATCTGCGCGAAATTGATTATTTCCGGCAATCGGGTACTGGAAGTACCCTCCAAATATCTGCCCCGTGAAGCGGGCGTAAGCAAGGGGGCCTCGATGAAAATCGTCCGGCAGGCCATGACCGACACGCTGTTGCTGGGAAGTGTTCTGCGGCGTTTTCGGAAATCAATTTTGAATGAGTGAATGATAGAATATTTCCTTGCGTCAGCCTATTCATTCATCCATTCACTCATTCAAAATTGGTTATTGCTTGTTCATTCCCTGCGCCATTTTTACGGCGTTGTACGCATTGACCACGCCGCCCGTTACCGACAAGTCCCCAAAAGCAACTTGTTCGCCGGGAGCACCGGGTTTGTTTACTTTCAATTCGGGCATTTTAACGCTCGATTCCAGCAGGATTTTCTTCACCTGGGCGGCGGTCAGTTTCGGGAAATGGGAAAGCAGCAGCGCTGCAACGCCCGTTACCACCGGCGATGCCATGCTGGTACCGCTTAGTTCTTCATATTTCGAGCCGGGTACCGTCGAGTACAAATCGACTCCGGGGGCGAAAAGATCCACGTTTTCCTTGCCATAATTGCTGAATGTAGCCACCGCATCGGGTTCTTTTTTCCAGGAAAGTGCCCCGACCGAGATCCAGTTATCCGCCTGCTTCCCGTCTTTTACGAAGGTCTTGGTTGGGTAAGCCGGGGTTTCATCGGTGTTGTTTGCTTCATTGCCCGCCGCGTGAATGAGCAACACGCCCTTCGACTGGGCGTAACGAACCGCTTCATCAACCCACTCTTTCTGCGGGGAATACGCTTTGCCAAAACTCATGTTGACGACTTTAGCGCCGTTGTCAACGGCGTACCGAATGGCATTGGCGACGTCTTTATCGCGCTCATCGCCGTTGGGCACGGCCCGGATGACCATGATTTTCACATTTTCGGCAACCCCTTTCACGCCCAGTGTGTTGCTGCGATTCGCGCCAATGATACCGGCAACGTGGGTGCCGTGGCGGGCGTCGGGGCCAGTGACTTCGCCGTTTCCGTAAAAACGATTGGTGTTCTCTTCGGGATTATCGCCCACGATCGCGCGCGGGGTGAAATCGGGATTCAGATTAAATTCGGACTCCTCCTGATAATGCTCAAGAGTTTCCTTCAATTCTTTTTCGTCATAACCCATTTTAAAACCCCGATCCAGCACTTGCCGGGCACGTTTAATTTTAGGCTCTGCCGTGCCCATGTCGATTTTGAGCAAATCTTCGGCGGTGATTTTGTCGGTTTTCAGAGTTTCTTTAACCAGCTTATCAGCTTCAACATAGCTCTCGTACATCTGTTGCAGCACGCCATACGTCATCTTCGATTCCTGCGCTTTGCCTTCAAATTCCTCTTTGATTGCTTCGAAGCGCGCGTAATCTTCTTTGTCTCCGCTCGTCAGGCCCGCCAGTTTGGTAGAGTCCACGCCTTCAAACCGCTTTTTGTACTTCACGTACAGGCGCGTCAGTTCGAGTTGCTCCTGATCGATGTCTTTTCCGTCTTTGCCGCCAATAAAATCCCAGCCGTTCACGTCGTCGATGTAGCCATTCTTGTCGTCATCGATGCCATTGCCGGGAATTTCTTTCGGGTTCGTCCAGATTTTACCCTTCAAATCCTCGTGGTTGATGTCAATTCCCGAGTCGATAATACCCACAATGACCGTTTTTGAAGGGACATTTTTCAATAATTCTCTGTAAGCCCGCTCGGTCCCCACGCCCCGTACGTCATCGTAGGTTGGGTCGAGATTAAACCAATTGGCCGGGGCTTTCGTCTTGACGGAATCACTCGGAATACCGGCCAGCACCACTCCGCCAAGCAGAGCCAGCGCCGGAAAGAACACACATACTTTGTTCATAATTTAGGATTTGTAAACCAGAGAATACTCAAAATTAGCCGTTGATACCCGATAAAACGAATTTCTTTCCACGAGCAGTTCAATGCCGATAAAAAAAAGCCGAATCGTCGCGGCAAAGGATGGAAAGTGCTACTTTCGTACACTGCTTTTTCCTTGACCTCAACTGCTTGCAGCCATGCAAACGTTACTGCCTCCCCGCCTGTCCGGGTTCGATAAAAAAGGGATTCCGGGCCAATCCATGCCGGTCTGTTTTGCCGGACACGGGCAGCGGTTTCGGTTTCGTACGACGCGCGGTCAACCCGTGCCGCCCGACCTGAATTGGGATGTTCAATGAAGGCTACACCGCATATTCCGCAGGAATCGTTCACGAAACAGAATTAACACAATGGCAATGCTCAATGAAGTTTCTCCGATTTTACAGTCCCGAAATCTGGATCACACGATCACGTTTTACGACCGGCTGGGGTTCCAAATGAAATCGCGTTACGATGATTATTTGATCCTGAGTCGGGATGGGACTTCGCTGCATTTCACCTTGAATCCTGCCCTCGATCCCGACAAAAATGCCTGCGCCTGTTATTTGTACGTCCGTGGGGTAGAGGCGCTGTACGAACTTTGGCTTCAGGCCGGGGCCATCCACCCGAATGGAGCACTGCAAAAAACAGAGTATGGAATGCACGAATTTACGGCCCTCGACGAAGACAAAAATCTCCTCCGGGTCGGGGAGAAGAATGTAGCCAATCCCACCTGATTTGGAGCAAAAGAGACCCGACACTTGAATGCAAGTGTCGGGTCTCTTTTGAAATGGGGAAAGCAATATTTACTTCGGAGTTACCACGCCATCAATGACGTGAATCACGCCGTTTTTCTGGAAAACGTTGGCTTGGGTCACATACGCCATGCCGCCGTTTTCGTCGGTCAGCATTACTTTTTCACCATCCATCGAAGCGGTTAACGTACCACCACTAACGGTTTTCAACATGGCTTTGCCTTTGCCTTTTTTGATGGCCTTCGCAATGTCAGTAGCCGCCAGACGACCCGCAACCACGTGGTAGGTCAGGATTTTGGTCAGTGTCGCCTTGTTTTCGGGCTTCACCAACGTACTCAACGTACCTTCGGGCAGTTTGTCGAAAGCGGCGTTGGTCGGGGCAAAAACCGTGAATGGACCCGCACTTTTCAGGGTTTCGACCAAGCCAGCCGCTTGAAGAGCGGTGACGAGCGTGGTGTGGTCTTTGGAGTTGACGGCGTTGTCAACGATGTCTTTGGTTGGGTACATTTCGGCACCACCCACCATCGGGTTTTGGGCGTTCGCTGCGGCAACGGTAGCGAACACAAAAGCGAACACAAAGGCAATTTTTTTCATGGATGAAAGAATGTTTGGTTTGAAATACAACTGACATACGACTGAATGATAGGTGCCGGATTGAATTATATGAAAAATCCGGCAAAAATCATGGGTTGATTTTTTGTTGCTTTCAGATGCCATTCAACCCGTCGGGCAACAAAAAGGAGCAGGCTGATTTGCCTGCCCCTCTATCAACTTGTTATTTCGTCCGATTGTTTTCAGGTCAAAATATTTTTTACGATTTTGCCGTGAACATCCGTCAGGCGATAGCGACGACCCTGGTGTTTGAACGTCATTTTTTCGTGGTCAACGCCCATCAAGTGCATGACCGTGGCTTGAAAGTCGTGAACGTGAACGGGGTCACGCACCACGTTGTACCCAAATTCGTCGGTCTCGCCAAAGACAAAGCCTTTTTTGACGCCCGCCCCGGCCATCCAGATCGTGAAGGCGCGCGGGTGGTGGTCGCGACCGTAATTTTCGCGGGTTAATTTTCCCTGCGAATAATTCGTCCGCCCAAACTCCCCCCCCCAGATAACGAGCGTATCATCGAGCAAACCGCGTTGCTTGAGATCCATCAGCAGCGCCGCCGAGGACTGGTCGACCGAGTCGGTCATAATCTTAATGTCTTTCGGCAGGTTGCCGTGCTGATCCCAACCCTGGTGGTAGAGTTGAACGAATTTCACGTCTTTTTCAATCAACTTTCTCGCCAGCAGGCAGTTGGCCGCGAACGTGCCCGGTTTGCGGGATTCGGGGCCGTACATATCAAAAATGTAGTCGGGTTCTTTCGAAATGTCGAGCGTTTCGGGCACGGCCGTCTGCATCCGGTAGGCCATTTCGTACTGCGCGACCCGCGAATTGATCTCCGGGTCGAGGATGTGCTTGTACTGATCCTGGTGCAGTTTGGCCAGGTAATCGAGCATCCGCCGCCGACTTGTTTTGTCGATGCCGGGCGGGTTGTTGAGGTAAAAAACAGGATCAGGTCCCGACCGGAAAACCACGCCCTGGTGGGTGGAGGGCAGAAAGCCGTTGCTCCAGAGTTTGGCGTAAAGCGGCTGATCACCCCCCCGGCCCTTGGAAAGCAACACGACAAAAGCGGGCAGATTCTGATTGTCGGACCCTAAGCCGTAACTCACCCAGGAACCAAAACTGGGCCGTCCGCCCTGCTGACTACCAGTCTGGAAAAATGTCACGGCGGGGTCGTGATTGATGGCCTCGGTGTGCATCGACCGGATGAAAGTCGCCTCGCCCGCAATCCCGGCGATGTGGGGCATCAATTCGCTGACCCACATTCGGCCCGGACCGTGTTGCTTGAATTTAAAAGCGGAAGCGGCCAGCGGAAAACTGCTCTGCCCGGAGGTCATGCCGGTGAGGCGCTGGCCTTTGCGGACGGATTCGGGCAGGTCTTTGCCCCACATCTGCTCCAGTTTGGGTTTGTAATCGAACAAATCGAGGTGGGAGGGTGCCCCACTTTGAAACAGGTAAATCACCCGTTTGGCTTTGGGTGCAAAGTGGGGTTTCCCCAGGGGGCCAGGACCGCCGTCGGCCAGCACCGTGCCGGGATTGAGCAGGGATGCCAGTGCCGCCGCACCCAGCCCCATGCTGGTGCGGTTGAGGAAATTCCGACGGCTCATCTGGTCGTGAACGTCCTGTTCCAGTTCTTCGAGCGAATTATTCATAGTTGAAAGGCTTCCTGGGAAAGAACGAGGATTTAACGCTTGATAACAAATTCATCAAAATTCATAATCGTTGAGGCCACAACGGTACTGGTAGCCAGTTCATCAGCCCGGAGGGTTTTATCGCGCGGGAATTCACCCACGTTCAGCAAGGCTTCGACTCGTTTGGGCTGTCGGCGGAAATCGGCCAGTTCATCGGCGTACAATTGCTTCAACAGGGCCAGTTCCTGCGGTCGGGGTGGCCGACTGGTGAGGGCTTTGTAGGCGAAAACGATGCGGGCATCGGGGGAGGAGCCGCCTTCTTTGAGCATTCGTTCAGCCAGTACGCGGGCGGCCTCGACAAACTGCGGATCGTTGAGCGTCACCAGCGCCTGCAACGGGGTACTGGTTTTTTGCCGCTTGACGATGCAGAAATGCCGCTCGGAAGCATCAAAATTGAGCATCATCGGCGGGGGCGAACTGCGCTTCCAGAACGTGTACATACTGCGCCGGTAGAGGCTATCGCCCTGATCCTGCACGTAAGAAACCGCGTTGCGGGTTGCGAGGGCCTCCCAGATTCCGGCGGGTTGGTAAGGCAACACGCTCGGCCCACCAATTTTTTCGGCCAATAAGCCGCTTGCTTTCAAGGCATTATCCCGAATTTGCTCCGCCGAAATCCGGTAGCTCGGCCCCCGGGCCAACAGCCGGTTGTCGGGGTCGAGTTCACGCAACTTCTCCGAGGCGTTGGAGGATTGCCGGTAAGTGGCCGACAACACGATCATTTTTTGTAAAGACTTCACATTCCAACCCGGCGAACGACTCGCCGAGGCGGGTCCGACGGACTCACGAAACGTAACCGCCAGATAATCGAGTAGTTGGGGATGGCTGGGGAGTTCGCCCTGGTTGCCAAAATCATCGACCGACCCGACCAATCCGCGCCCAAAGTAGGTTTGCCAAAAGCGATTGACAGCCACCCGGCTAAACAGTGAATTGTCCGGATGCAAGAGCCATTTGGCCAAACCCAGGCGGTTTTTGGGATAATCTTTCGGGAAGGCCATCAACTGAGCGGGCGTGGCGGGACTGACTTCGTCGCCGGGAACGTCGTATGCCCCGCGCTTAAGAATAAACGATTTGCGGGAAAACTTCCGCTCGCTCATCACCATCAACTGATCGGAGTTGTTGTAAAGCATGGTTTCTTCCAACCGCAACGCCGTTGCTTCACGCAGCGCGTTTTGGTAAAGTGGGTCGTGGACGGTCACGTAAAAGCGACGCAGACCCGCCACTTGTTCCGCCGTGCGTTGGTTGGCGGGCGTCCGCAGGGCCAGTTGCAGACGGTCGGGCTGACCCGCTAAGGTTGGGATTTCCAATTCGGTGAGCGCACGGTTGTAAATGCGCAGTTCGTCAATGGCGTACCCTTTGGTGTACTGGTCGGAAGTGCGCCCGATGAGAAAAGGCTGCACACCCCCCCAACTTGTACCATCCTTGCCCTTGGTCATGCTGTGTTTCAGGTTGTTGGTCAACACCTGAACCGGCAAGGGTGTTCCGTTGAGGAAGAGCCGGACACCTTCCGCCCGGCCCGACCCGTCGTAGGTCATCGCCATGTTGTACCACGTTTTGACGGGCATTTTCACGGTCGACTCGAGGTCGATGGCGTTATCCGGCCAAACGTGGCTGAGCGTCACTTTGAGCCGTCCGTCCGGCGTGAGACGCCACTCGTAGCCGCGCTGCCCGTTGAAGGGACCATCCGCGCGCCCCAGTAAAAATCCCGTCACATCGGCCCGGCGCACGTTGAGCCAGGCACTCAGCGTAAACGGTTCATGGCGGTCGAAATTGGCAACGTTCCGGGGGAGTTCCAGATAGCTGTCGCCGGGCAGGAAGCGGGCCGCACCAAAACGGCCTTTCACCCGGTAGGGGAGTTTTTCCACGTCACCGCCCAGGTGCGCCGGGATCGTGTCATTTACCGAATTCTCGAACGCGTTGCGGGGATCTTTGAGCAATTCGTCCCGGGTCTTTTTTCGAAACGGTTTCTTTTCTTCCTTTTTGGGTGCTTCGGGGCTTTTTACCGCTTTTTTGCCGACGTTGGCGCGCGCTTCGGCTGCTTTCTTTTTCTTCTCTTCAACTTCTTTCAGACTGCGTTCGGCATCTTTTTCTTTCGCGTAAGCCACTAAATTAACCCGGTCTTTTTCATCGAAAGAGTACTGACCAATCTGGCCCGCCTCCGCCGAACGAACGTTGGACGTGCTGCTCAACCAGCGGGAAAATCCGGGCTGGTACACGGCTTGGTCCGGGTTGAGTTGTTGCGCCAACGGCGTGAGTTTCTCCCGAATGGCCTTCAGTTTGGCATCCACGTCGGGCGTGGTGAGGGTCATAGTCGGGGCCGCTTCGCCGTTGTAGGGGATTTCACCGCGCTCGTTGTTGTTGTTGAAAAAGGCAAATAACGAGTAGTAATCTTTCTGCGAAATGGGATCGTATTTGTGGTCGTGGCAACGGGCGCACTCGGTGGTCAGGCCGAGAAATGCTTTTCCGAAGGTGTTGGCCCGGTCGGCGACGTACTCGATCCGATATTCTTCGTCGATGATCCCGCCTTCCTGGCTTTGCTGGTGGTTGCGGTTGAAGGCCGTTGCCGTCAGTATTTCCCGGGCCGCGTCCGGCCGGGCCGCGCTAGGCAACATATCGCCCGCCAGTTGCCAGGTAATGAATTTATCGTAGGGAAGATTTTTGTTGAACGCCGAAATCACCCAGTCGCGGTAGGGCCAGATGGTGCGCAGGCCGTCGTCCTGGTAGCCGTGGGTATCGGCGTAGCGGGCGATGTCGAGCCACTCCACCGCCATGCGTTCGCCGTAGTGGGGGGAGGCCAGCAGGCGATCCACAACGTTTTCATAGGCGTTGGGGCGGGTGTCGGCCAGAAACGCGTCGACCTCGGCGGGGGTGGGCGGTAAGCCAGTCAAATCCAGACTGACCCGGCGCAAAATCGTCGTTTTGTCGGCTTCGGGAGCGGGCTGTAAGCCTTTGTCTTCCAGCGTTTTCAAAACGAAGCGGTCGATGTCATTCCGAACCCAGGTTTTATTTTTCACTTCGGGCAACGGGGCTTTTTGCGGGGCCACGAAAGACCAGTGGGGTTTGTACTCCGCTCCCTGTTCGACCCACTTAATCAAAATGGCTTTTTCCTCCGCCGTCAGGCTCAGGTGCGATTCGGGCGTGGGCATCATCACCTTCGGGTCGGTGGCCAGAATGCGGTGGACCAACTCGCTCGAAGCCGGATTACCCGGCACAATTGCGTTGCGTCCGCTCTCCTCCGACTCATGGTCGTAGGCACTTTCCTTGATGTCGAGGCGCAGACCGGCCTGCTGTTTGTTTTTATCGGGGCCGTGGCAGGCAAAACAACGGTCAGACAGCAGGGGCTTCACCTGGTAGGTGTAATCGACTTTGTCGGGCAGGCGTTGCATGGCGGCCTGCACGTCGTCGGGCAGTGAAACGCTCCGACTGCACGAACCAAACAGGGCCGCCCCGAAGAGGGCCACGGCAGCGAAGAAGAATGCGATTTGCCAGCGATTTTGCGACACGGTCAAGAGGTTTCGTTGGTGTTTTTCACTGAAATTAACAGTCAAATTTACAAAAAGGTGCCTTGGAAATTCAATGAATAGTTGCCAATGTGTGTACTATTTTAGCTGAATTTCAACGGATTACCGCTTCATCACCGCCTCGTCGTAATTGAACAGCGTCAACGCCACGACGGTCCAGGCGGCCAGTTCGGAACGAGGGCTGGTGGTCAGGACGCGTTTTTCGCCTACAGTCAGGAGTTGGCTGGCTTGCTTTGGAAATTTGGTAAAGTTCTGGTGTTCAACTTTATAAAGTTCCTGCAAGAGTTGTAACTCGCTGGTCCGGGCGGGCCGGTTGATGACGGCTTTGGCGGCAAACTGAATCCGGCTCTGCGTCGTCGGCCCGCCTTCGCGCAGCAGGCGTTGGGCCAGGATGCGGGCCGCTTCCACAAACTGCGGATCGTTGAGCGTCACCAGCGATTGCAGGGGCGTGCTGGTTTTCTGGCGGCGGACGGTGCAGAGGTGTTTTTCGGGGGCGTCGAACGTGAGCATGGCCGGGTGGGGCGCGGTGCGTTTCCAGAACGTGTACATACTGCGCCGGTACAAACTATCGCCGTGGTTTTGGGGGTAGTGCAACGTGGAAAGCGATTCCCAAACGCCACTGGGTTGGTACGGGTACACGCTCGGTCCGCCGACTTTTTCGACCAATAAACCGCTTGCTTTCAGGACGTTGTCACGAATCTGCTCCGCCGAAAGCCGGTAGCTCGGCCCTCGGGCGAGGAAGGTATTGTCCGGGTCGGTTTCGCGGAGATGCGCTGGTGTTTGCGACGATTGCCGGTAGGTGGCCGACAACACGATGTGTTGCAGCAGGGCTTTAACGTTCCAATTGGACTGCCGAAAACGCACCGCCAGGTAATCCAGCAATTCCGGGTGGGTGGGTAAATTGCCCTGATTGCCAAAATCATCGCTCGATTTGACGAGGCCATTGCCGAAAAACTGTTGCCAAAACCGGTTGACTATCACCCGGCTAAACAGTGGATTTTCTTCGCGCAACAGCCACTGCGCCAAGCCCAGGCGATTGCGCGGTACGTCAGCCGGCAGGGGGCTGATTGCCTGGATGACGCCGGGCCGGACCAGTTCGCCGGGCGCATCGTAAACGCCCCGTTTGAGTACGTGGGTTGGGCGCTGGAAAGACCGTTCTTTCATTACCATCACTTCGGGTTGCGTGTCGTACAGGGCAACTGCCTGCGCCCGGTTTCCGGCAATGGCCGCTTCGATTCGCTGAAACGTCGGACTGCTGGTTGTTACAAAAAACGCCCGCAACTGCTGCCGTTCAACGGGCGTCAGTTTGGCGTCCGGTTTTTGGAGCAACGCGATGGCCAGATTTTGGTTAGCGTACAACGATCTGATTTCCAGGCTACTCCACTGCCGGGCCGCCACGTTGAGTTCATCCACCCAGAAATTGGCCATCGAATCGCGGAATTTTCCCCCGATCATAAAATTGAGAAACAGCCCGAAGCCATTGGTGTGGCCGGGGCCGTAAAGCATACTTTTTTTTAGGTTGTCGGCAAAAATCCGGGTCGGGGCAAGTTGACCGTTGAGGTAAATTCGGGTACCCGCCGCCGTACCCGACCCGTCGTAAGTCGTGCCGAGATGAACCCACTGGCCGACGGGTAATTTCTGCACCGTTCGCAGGTCGATGGAATTATCGGGATGGGCGTGGTTGAGATTAAAACTCAACGTTCCGTCGGGGAGCAGCATACACTCGTAGCCCCGATTGCCGTTGTCGAGGCCATTGGAGCGGGCAAACACGGGTCCACGCAGACCTTTTTTACGAAAATTAACCCACAGACTCACGCTGAAGGGCTGGTTTTGTTCAAAAAACCCCAGGTCTTTTCCCAAGTCGATATGCCCCTCGCCATTTACCGCCCGACCCCGCCCAAACCGACCCGCCACCACCTTCGGCGGTTTGTCGGTATCCCCCGAAACGGTCGCGGGGCGTTTGGCATCCGCGTCGTTGCGGAAGGTTTTCAGGCTATCGTCATCGAACGAATAACTGCCCAGCCAGGCCCGGCGATTGGAAATCAGCGCCGGGTTTTTCCGGGCCTCAGTCAGCCAGGCCGAAAACTCCGCGTCGTAAACCGGGTGCTTGGGATCGAGCATCGCTTGCTGAGGCCGAGTATTCGTGCGTAGAAAATTTAGTTTTGCCTCAACCTCCCGGCTCGTCAGGATCAGCGTTGGGCTTGATTCGCCGTGATAGGGGACCTGCCCGGCCTCGTTGATGGTGTTGAAAAAAGCAAAGAGTGAATAATAGTCCTTCTGCGAAATGGGGTCGTACTTGTGGTCGTGGCAGCGGGCGCATTCGACCGTCAGGCCCAGGAAAGTTTTGCCAAACGTATTCACCCGGTCGGCGGCGTATTCGGTCAGGTATTCCTGCTCGTCGATACCGCCTTCCTGGTTTTGTGGGTGCAGGCGGTTGAAACACGTTGCGATCAATTGTTCCCGCGAGGCGTTGGGGCGGGCCGCGTTTGGCAGGAGGTCGCCCGCCAGTTGCCAGGTGACGAACGGCCCGAAGGAGAGGTTGCGATTGAAGGCCGAAATCACCCAATCGCGGTAGGGCCAGGCCGTGCGGTTGACGTCGAGTTGGTAGCCGTGGGTATCGGCGTAACGGGCGGCGTCGAGCCAGCCAACGGCCATGTGCTCGCCGTAGTGGGGCGAGGCTAGCAGGCGGCGGACGACGGTTTCGTAGGCATTGGGGGTTTGGTCGGCTAAAAAAGCATCCACCTCGGCAACGGTTGGCGGGAGGCCCGTCAGGTCGAGCGAAACCCGGCGCAGCAGAGTAGCATTGCCCGCTTCCGGCGATGGCTTCAGACCATTTTCTTCGAGCTTTTTCAGGACAAACCGATCAATGTCGTTTTTGACCCAACTCTGATTTTTTACAACGGGTAAGGCTTGTTTCCGGGGCGGTGTGAAGGACCAATGCGGTTTGTACTCCGCGCCTTGCTCGATCCAGCGGCAGATGAGTGCTTTTTCTTCCACCGTCAACGTCAGGTGCGATTCGGGGGTGGGCATCAGCACCTTGGGGTCGGTGGCCAGGATGCGGTGATACACTTCACTGGCGCTCAGATCGCCGGGAACGATGGGACGGCGGCCACTTTCGCACGTTTTTTCGTACGCATTTTCCTGAATGTCGAGGCGCAGGCCCGCTTGTTGTTTGGCCTGGTCGGGACCGTGGCAGGCAAAACATCGGTCGGACAAGAGTGGTTTGATGTGTAGGTTGAAATCCACTTTTGCGGGCAACGCCTTTTCTGCCACCACGATTTCGGCGGGTTTGGGGTGCCCACAGCCCAGGAGGAGCAGCAGCCAAAAAAATAGAGTTGTTGTGAAAATGGATGTTTGATACATCTTAAGGACTATTCACCTTATGATTCAAAAGCAGGTAAGGTGGTTTTTATACTACAACCTGCATTACGCTACGGAGCTACTTCATCCGAATGATTAAAATCGCCTACACTTCCATATATCAACACCCCTTGCCCGATGGCCCCAACGGAGCGCCTCACCGCTTTCCGATGGCTAAATATGAACTGATTCCGCAACAGTTGCTCTACGAAGGGAGCGCAAAACCGGAGAACTTTTTTGCCCCCGCTGAAATTGAGGAACGCTGGATTCTGAACACCCACACGGCAGGTTACTGGGAAGATTTGAAGAATCTGCGAATATCGGCCAAAATGGTGCGAAAAATCGGTTTCCCGCTCTCGGAGCGATTGGTGCGGCGCGAAAAAATCATTACCCAGGGTACCATCGACTGTTGCCATTTCGCGATGGAAACCGGCGTTGCCCTCAACGTGGCCGGGGGTACGCACCACGCATTTCCCGACCGGGGCGAGGGATTCTGTTTGCTCAACGACGTGGGCATTGCCTCCAACTACTTGCTGGAAAATGGCTTAGCTAAGAAAATCCTCATCATCGATTTGGACGTACACCAGGGAAATGGCACGGCGGTGATCTTCCGGGCGGAACCCCGCGTGTTTACGTTTTCAATGCACGGACGCGAAAACTATCCCTTGCACAAAGAACAGTCCGACCTGGATATTGAACTCCCCACCGGTTGCGCCGATGAAGTTTATTTAGGAAAACTCCACGCGACGTTACCCCAACTGCTCTCCGCGCAACGGCCTGATTTTTTGTTTTTTATCGCGGGGGTGGATGTTTTGGAAAGCGACAAACTGGGCAAACTCAGCGTAACCCGCAGCGGCTGCCGACAGCGCGACCAATTCGTTTTTGAGCAGGCCAGACAACGGAGCCTGCCGATTGTCGTGACGATGGGCGGCGGCTACTCCACCCGCCTCGCCGACATCGTTGAAGCCCACTGCAATACCTTTCGGGTGGCGGAACAACTGTGGGGTTGAACAGGCATCAGAATTAGAGGATTTTGACAACGGCTAATTCCTGGCTCGGGCGCGGGGTTGCTTTGACAGAACCAAGATCCCCGCGCGGCGTCCGCAATGACTACCCGTTTGAGCCAATCGGCGACTTGCGACCACGGCGTGTAGCAAGGAGGTTTTTCGCTTACGACGGTTGTCAATCAACTTTTCAATAACTTGTCCCGGCAAGGAGCCGCATTGGCACCGGGCAACTCCGTTCGCTTGAGGATAGACCCGGGTCGCCCCGTTGAATCCACTGGCGGTGCTCAGCTCAAAACAGCTTTTAAGTCAACGTCAGCTTTGCCAAAGTTTAATGGCACCATTTCCCAATAACCCCATCCCGATGCACTTACCCCGTGGTTTTATCCCGGTCATGCTCACGCCCTTTCACGACGACGGCACGGTCGATTTTGATACGCTCACCCGCCTGACCGAGTACTACCTCGACGCGGGGGCGGCGGGGTTGTTTGCCACCTGTCTGTCGGGCGAAATGTACGAACTGACGCCCCCCGAGCGGCTGGCCGTCACGCGGCACGTGGTGCAAATGGCGGCGGGGAGGGTGCCGGTGGTGGCGACGGGCACGTTTGGCGGAACATTGCCCCAACAGGCGGATTTCGTAAAGCAGACCTACGAAACCGGCGTGCAGGCGGTCATTGTCATCAGCAGCCTGCTCGCCGAACCCGACGAACCGGACGAAGTTTGGTTGGAAAACGCGCACGAGTTGTTGCACCGCACGGAGGGCGTACCGCTGGGTTTTTACGAATGCCCACTGCCGTACAAACGCCTGCTTTCGCCCCATCAGCTTGGCCAACTCGTGGCAACCGGGCGCGTGGTGTACCACAAAGACACGAGCCTCGATTTGGCGCAGGTGCGGGCTAAACTCGCCGCCGGACAGGGCCATAATTTCGGGTTGTACGACGCCTATCTCGTTCACGCCGTAGATTCGCTCCGGGCGGGGTCGGCGGGCTTGTCGTGCATTCAGGGCAATTTTTTTCCGGAACTTATCGTCTGGCTCTGCCGGTATTTCGACGACCCGGCGCGAGGGGAAGCGGTCGAGGCCGTGCAGGAATTTTTCACAAAAAACATGGACTTGATGCACACCGCTTACCCGACTATCGCCAAGTATGCGCTCCGGCAGAGGGGTTTTCCGATTTCTCTGAAAACGCGCCGTGACGTTGAGCCGCTGACACCCGGATTGCGCCGACGAACGGATGAATTGCTGGCCGACTACGCGGGGATGGAAGCCGAGTGGCTGACCCTGAACTAATTTTCCGAAAACCACCTCCAGGCCTCATGCCGACCGACTCCTCCCTTCCGCGTACTGCGTCGATTGTTGACGTAACCGCCGCCAATGTGGGCCGCTTTCGCTGGCGCATTTGCGCGCTGGTGTTTTTTGCCAACACCATCAACTACGTCGACCGGCAGGTGCTGGGCTTGCTGGCCCCGCAACTCGAAACAACGTTTGGGTGGTCGGAAGTACAGTACGGGTACATCGTCACGGCGTTTCAGGCGGCGTTTGCGCTGGGCTACCTCGGCTTCGGCTGGTTCGTGGATCGGTACGGCACCCGACTGGCTTACGCCGTGGCTATCAGCGTGTGGAGCCTGGCGGCTATCGGCCACGGCTGGGCGCGGAGCGTGGTTCAATTCGGCGTGGCGCGGGCCTTCCTCGGGTTGGGCGAGGGCGGCAATACCCCGGCGGCCATCAAAACCTTCACCGAATATTTTCCGCAAAGCGAACGGGCGCTGGCTACGGGCATTTTCAACGGTGGCTCCAGCCTCGGGGCGGTGCTGGCCCCCCTGCTGGTTCCGCTGATTGCCCTGCGCTGGGGTTGGCAGGCAGCATTTTTTGGTACCGGGGCGCTGGGTTTCGTGTGGCTGGTGTTCTGGCTGTGGCTCTACGAATCGCCCGAACGGCAACGGCGACTTTCCGAGTCGGAACGCCGGTACATCCAAAGCGATCCCGACGAAATTGTTACTGCCCGCCTGCCCTGGAGCCACTTGCTGCGCTACCGGGCCACTTGGGCCTTCGTGCTGGTCAAATTCCTGACCGACCCGATTTTCTGGTTTTACCTGTACTGGCTGCCCAAATTCCTGGCCCGGCAGCATGGTCTCGACGTGACCGGCTCCATCCTCCCACTGATGACGATTTATGGCATCATGGCCGTGGGCAGCACGCTCGGCGGCTGGGCCTCGTCGGTCCTGTTGCAACGCGGGTACAGCCTCAACCGCAGTCGCAAATCCGTCATGCTGGTGGCGGCGCTGCTGATCGTACCGATTTTGGCCGCTGCCCTGACCAAAAATCTCTGGCTGGCCATCGGGCTGATTGGCCTCGCCACAGCGGCCCACCAAACCTGGTCGGCAGTGTTGTTCACGACTGTTTCCGACCAATTTCCAAAACAAGCCGTGGCGTCAGTGGTGGGCATTGGCGGCACGGCGGGGGCGATAGGGGGGATGCTTATCGCCACGGCGACGGGTTTTCTGCTCGAAGCCACGGGTAGTTACGTGCCTGTTTTTGCCCTCGCCGCCACGATTTACCTCGTAGCGCTGGGGTTGTTCCAACTGCTCGTACCGACGCTGAAGAAGTTGAAAGTTGAGAATTGAAAGTTGAGATTTTCAACTTTCAATTCTCAACTTCTGTAACGTTGCTGTCGAAATCGCTCTGCCGGAACGGGCGGTTAATTCACGTACACGGTTTTGATATTCATAAATTCCCGTAGGCCCAGCGCCGACAATTCACGCCCGTAGCCCGACTGTTTCACGCCCCCAAAC
>JAJAZB010000389.1 GCA_026785975.1 Cytophagaceae bacterium
CGTAAAAGGCACTTCGCGCGGCACCACCACCAACGCCAGCGGTGAGTACCGGCTACCCGCCGCGCAGGGCGCTACGCTCGTTTTTCGAAATGATCGGTATGGAGCCGAAAGAAGTGACCGTGAGCGCCCAGAGCGTCATCAACGTCACCCTGGCTTCCTCCGCTGCCAGCCTCGACGAAGTGGTCGTAACCGCCCTGGGCATCACTCAGGAACGCCGCGCCCTGGGGTATTCGGTGGCGCAGGTGAAGGGCCAGGACGTGAGCGAAGCCCAGCGCGACAACTTTCTGGTGGCCCTGCAAGGCCGCGTGGCGGGGCTTTCGATGACGCCCACGTCGGGCGTACCCGGTGCGTCGGTGAGTATTCAGTTGCGCGGGGCCTCGTCCATCGGCGGCAATAACCAGCCCCTGTACGTCGTGGACGGCCTGCCCATCGACAACCGCACTTTCGGGCAGGGGGCGCTTGTGAGTGATCGCCCCAATCGCGACAACGACTACCTCAACCGCGCCGCCGACATCAACCCCAACGACATCGCGAGCATCACCATCCTGAAAGGGCCGGAAGCTGCTGCGCTCTACGGCATCGACGCTTCGTCGGGGGCCATCTTGATTACGACCAAAAAAGGGCGGAAAGGGGCCGGGCGCATCACCTACGACAACCGGTTTCAGGTGACGGAAGTGTACCGTTTTCCCGAAAGCCAGACCATTTACGGGCGCGGTACGCTGGGCTACGCCAACGCCAATGCCCTGACGGCGTTCGGGCCACGTTTTGCCGAAGGCACGAAGATTTATGACAACGCCCGGTCGTTTTTCCAGAAAGGTTTCACCCAGGTTCACAACCTGATTGCCGAGGGCGGAAGCGACGCGGCCACTTATCGCCTGTCGACCAGCTACACCGACCAGAAAGGCACCGTGCCCACCTCGGGTTTCAAACGCCTGTCGGTGCGCCTGTCGGGTACGGCCCAAATCAACGCTAAACTGGGCGTGGAAACTTCCTTCACCTACGTCAACACCCAGGTAACCAAAGCCTTGCGCAGCACCAACGGCTACCTGCTGGGTTTGCTGAGCTGGCCCGCCAACGACGACGTAACCCAGTACCTCAACCCCGACGGCACCCGGCGCACGATATCGGGAGCCTGAGCCAGCAGGAAACGGACAATCCGTTTTTTACAATTTACAAAAACCGGAACGGCGACAACACCAACCGCACCATCGCCAACGTGCAGTTGAACTACAACCCCACGCCCTGGCTCAACGTGATCGGACGCTTCGGGGCCGACATTTACGCCACCCAGAGCAACCTGTTTCTCCACCCCGAATCGTGGCAGGGCGACAGCACCGCACCGCCCTTGGGGGGCTACACGGCGCGGGGGTCGGTGGAGAATGCCAACGAAAACAGCCAGTTGCTCAACGGCAACCTGCTGGCGACGGTGAAGAAAGATTTTGGGAAATTGCGGACTTCGCTGCTGCTGGGCACGACCGTAGACGACCGCAATTACAAAGTATTGACCGCCTACGGCGAAAGACTCTACCTGCCCGAATACAACTCGCTCAACAACAGCGATCCCACTACCCAGCGCACCAAGTTCACCCAGCGCCAGCAACGTTTGTTCAGTGTGCTGGGCAATCTGTCGCTCAACTACGACGACCTGCTCATCCTGACCCTGACGGGTCGCAACGACTGGTCGAGTACGCTGCCCGTGGCCAACCGGAGCTTTTTCTACCCATCGGCGGCACTGGCTTTCAACGTCAGCGACCTGGGTTCGCTGAAAGGTAACCTCGGTCCCGTGGATTATCTCAAGTTGCGGGCTAGCTACGGGCAAACCGGGCGTGACGCCCAGCCCTACCTGGTGCAGTCGAGCCTGACGCCCCAAACCACCACCGGCGGCGGCTTTGCCTACGGCTTTTTCGGGGGAAACCCGGGCCTGAAACCCGAACGCGGCGAAAGCTACGAGTTGGGCACCGAGGCGGAGTTCCTTAGGTGGGCGCATCGGGCTGGATTTTGCCTACTACAACAAAACCCTTTCGCAGCAAATCGTAACGCAGTGCCTGAGCTACGGCACGGGCTTTATTTTCGGCCTGCTCAACGGGGGGACGTTCAACAACCGGGGCGTGGAACTGCAACTGCGCGGACGACCCTTGAAAACGGCGGATTTCGGTTGGGACGTGACGCTCAATTTCACCACACTCAAAACGAGCGTTAGCAACCTGCCCGCCGACCAGCCCGAGTACTACAACTCGGACACCTGGCTTTACAACAACGCCCGCGCCAGTGGCTTCGTCAAAAACCTGGCCGCTTACTACCCGAAAGACAACACCGGCGAGAAAAACGGCAACGCCGCCTACCGGGGCATCAACTTCGACTACTACCAGCGCGGCCTCGGCTCGGCCACGGCCGTCGGGGGTTTTGGGTATGCCCGCAACAAAGCCGGCGATATCCTCGTGAACCCGCTCAACGGCCTGCCGTTGGTCAACAACGTGTTTTTGCCCATCGGCGACCGCAACCCCGATTTCATGATTGGCTTGCAGAACTCGTTCCGGTTCAAAACCATCCGGCTGTCGTTTCTGCTCGACATCCGCAAGGGTGGCGACGTGTTCAACGGCACAGCCATGTACCTCTGGCGCAACGGGTTGAGCCTGAAATCGCTCGACCGCGAAACGCCGGTGACCTTCAAGGGTGTGCTGCGCGACGGCAAGGAAGACAGTGACAACCCCACGCCCAACACGATCCAGGTGGTGCCGATTCTGCGTCCCGATTACTACACCTCGATTCCGGAATCGGAATTCGTGGAAAAAGACGTGAACTGGCTCCGCCTGCGCGACGTGAGCCTGAGCTACTATCTGCCCACGGGCCTGCTTTCGCGGACGAAGGTGTTTAAACAAGTAAGCGTGTTCGTCAACGGCACCGACCTGTTCCTGCTCAGCAACTACACCGGGGCCGACCCCAACGTCAACGGCACCACGGCCACCTCGGGCGGCGTAGGCGCAGGCAGTTTTGACTTCGGAACCCTCTCC
>JAJAZB010000390.1 GCA_026785975.1 Cytophagaceae bacterium
AGCCGGGACAAAGCAGTACATTTACCCGTCATGGGCTGGAAGAGTTTGTTTCCGATTGTATTATTTTGCTAGATAACAGAGTAAGAGACGAAATTGCCACCCGTAGAATTCGCGTTATTAAATATCGGGGTTCAAGCCATGGCACAAGCGAATATCCTTTTGTTATTGATGGTGAAGGGCTATCAGTTATTCCCATCACGTCAGCAGGTCTTGCTCAACCAGGCACACACAAGAGGGTTTCCTCAGGGATTCCATCTTTAGACAAATTATTCATTGGTAAAGGTTACACCAAAGGCAGTACTATACTGGCTTCGGGCACAGCAGGAAGTGGAAAAACAAGTTTTGCAGGGGCATTTGCAGTTGAAAGTTGTAAACGTGGGGAACGCTGTTTATTCTTTTCTTATGAAGAATCATCAGGGCAACTTACTCAAAACATGAGTTCTATCAATATTTATTTTGCGCCATGGATAAAAAAAGGACTACTAAAGATTGAGGCGCTTAGGCCTTCCTTTCTTGGTTTGGAGATGCATTTACTGAATGTTTATAAGCTGGTGGATAGTTTCAAACCTACAGCTGTGGTCATAGATCCTCTTTCAAGTCTAGTTGGAGAAGGTAACGAGCGAGAAGTTACCTCATTGATTACACGCATGATTGACCTTTTTAAATCAAGGGGTATTACTACTTTTTTTACAAGTTTGGTTTCTGGGACCTTTCAAAGTAACACGAGTGGTGAAATAGGTGTTTCATCTTTGATTGACACCTGGATTGTTGTGAGAATGGCAGAAGATGATGAGGGCAGAAAACGCACCCGTGAAGTATTCATTGTCAAGTCACGTGGCAGTAACCATGATAGCGATGTCCACAAATTTATTTTGAGTGATGATGGAATTATTTTGATACCTTATGCTGAATCTACGTTTAGCAGCAATCAGAAAAAGAGTTTTGATAAAAATGTTGCTGAGGATAAAAAAAATAAATAACAATCAATGAAAACAGTTCAACCTAAATTCATTGTAGGTATTGGCGGTTCAGCCGGTGCGCTTAACGCATATAAGGCTCTGCTGGATGCAATGCCGCATGATACAGGTATGGCCTTTGTTATTATTTCTCACATGAACCCCACCGCCCATAGTCAGTTAGCTTTAATACTGTCGAGGCACACGAAAATGTCAGTAATCGTGGCTTCTGAGGCAATGCCGATCCTTGCGAATCATGTCTACGTTATTCCTCCGGACTCCGATCTTACCGTTGAAAACTATCGCTTCAGAGTAATCTCACCTCGCATTAGCAGGAACAAACAGGTAGATATATTTTTTATTTCCCTTGCAGAGGCAATGGGTGTCCGTGCGGTCGGCATTATCCTTTCCGGATATGATGGCGATGGCACTGAGGGCTGCAAGCATATCAAAGCTAACGGAGGAACAACCTTTGCTCAGGACACGTCTGCCGAAGTTGACTACATGCCGCTCAGCGCTCAGGCAGCAGGCTTTACTGATTTCGTTATACCACTTAACAAAATTCCAGCAAAGCTAAAAAGTTTTGCAGCTGTGCTTAAAATTTAGAAATTATTTACAAAACCACGTTGTTCAGGATGTTTATCCGGAACTGGAATCATTGCCGTTTACAAAACGGCAGGCCGCACGAGCGGCCCACTTTGCTGGCCGGTTCAGGTTGTGACTGGAAAGTATCAGGCTTCACCGAGCTTAGGTTTTACCAGGATGGTGTGGTGGGTCACAGACCCGCAATATCAGACGTTCGCGATGCCCTTCGGAACATCACGAACAACGGGACAACGGGAGTTTATTCGGTATTCATCGAAATCAAACCAAAAAAGGCCCTTCCTGCGCAGAAAGGGCCTTTTTTGATAAAAACTTCATTCAATCAGAATCTTGAACGGCTTAACTCACCCGAATTTTCATGCCCGGCTTCACGCTACTTCCACGGATGCC
Organism: Cytophagaceae bacterium; assembly: GCA_026785975.1. Taxonomy (GTDB): domain Bacteria; phylum Bacteroidota; class Bacteroidia; order Cytophagales; family Spirosomataceae; genus JAJAZB01. Next base: position 1,950 of record JAJAZB010000390.1, read on the forward strand.
GTTGAGTCGTTTCAGGTCGTTGATGGTTACGGAACCATAACGCTGGGCGATGCTCCAGAGCGTATCGCCGCGTTGCACGGTGTGGTACCTGGCGCGGGCTTTCAGCCGTTTCGCGATTTCGGTGGAACGACCGGCGTCACGCGATTTGCGCACCGTTTTGGCCAAACGCCCCGTTTGGGTTACCGCCGATTTCTGGTACACCACCAGTTTCTGACCCGCTTTCAGCGTACTCCGGCGGCCCAGGTGGTTCCACTGTTTCAGGCTGCTCACATCCACGTTGTAGCGGTCAGCGATACGGCTGAGGGTTTCGCCCCGGCGCACTTTCAAATACACTTTTTTCGGCTTGTGCCGCACCACCACCTCGGGTTCTTCTTCCACGGTGACGTTCGCTACTTTCCGCTCCTGCGTCGAATCGTTCAGAACTGAAGCATAGCGAGTACCGGAGTCGAAGGAATTCCGGCTGGCCGAGTCGAGAATGGCGACCCGATTGGCGGTAAGGTACGTGTAGTGGTCGCTGGGAATCCGCAGGGCAAAGCCACGGGTGTGCGCGGGCAGAATATTGGTCAGGATGTGCGGATTGAGCTTTTGTAGTTTTTCGTACGGAATCTGGCTCAGCCCGGACAGCGTTTGCAGATTGACGTACCCGTTGATGTGAACCGTATCAAAAGGCATCGGATTTTCAATCAGTTCGGCCCGGATGCCGTGGTCGGCGGCGTGGTGCATCATGTACAAAATACCGACGTACTGCGGCACGTAGCTACGGGTTTGGGCGGGAAGCTGGTTGTAAATCTCCCAAAATCCGGTGCGGTTACCCGAGCGCCGGATGGCCCGCTTTACGTTGCCCGGCCCGGTGTTGTACGAGGCCAGCACCATTTCCCAGTCGCCAAAAATACGGTACAACTGCCGGAAATATTTACAGGCGGCTTCGGTCGATTTGATGGGGTCAAACCGCTCATCGACGTACTGATCCATGCGCAGGCCGAAATCGAGGGTGGCCGTGCGGGGCATAAATTGCCACAAGCCGCCCGCATTGGCGTACGAAATGGCGCGGGGATTCAATCCCGATTCAATCAGCGACAGGTATTTCAGTTCGTCGGGCAGGCCGTATTGAGCGAGGTATTTTTCGTAAATGGGAAAGTAGGTATTCATCCGTTCCAGCATGGTCTTGGTAAACGCGGCCTTGCGGAAGGTGAAATATTCGACGTACTGGTGGGAATAGGCGTTGTAGATAAGTGGTATTTGTTTCTCCAGCTTGGCCAGCCGCTCTCGCACGAGGTCACTGTCGATGTGCGGCAGGGTGTCGGTGGGCGGAGCGGGGATTTCGGTGGCCGCCCTCGACGAATCGGAAACCGTTTTTAGTGGTTGAATCTGGGCCAGAGCACCCGGCACTACCAAGCTGGCCGCACTCACGGCCAGCGTCGTCGTAAGGGAGGTAAAGAGAGTTTGGATTTTTTTCATCGGTACTTATTTTGGTGGTCAAGTGGTCAACTTGAGGTGGAGGTACTGCGAAAATGCAAATAATTCCTGTTCCTGAAAAGCCCGCCCCAATACTTGCAGGCCAATGGGCAGGCCCGATTCGTCGGTTCCGGCAGGGATAGAAATGGCGGGAAGGCCCGTCACGTTGGCCTGTACCGTAAACACGTCCGCCAGAAACATCTGCATCGGATCGGTCGTTTTTTCACCCAGCCGAAACGCGGTCGTGGGTGTAGTCGGGCACAGCAGCACGTCGTACATCTGCAACACCCGCTCCGTTTCTTCTCTCACTAAACGACGTACCTTCTGGGCTTTGGTATAGTACGCGTCGTAATAACTGGCACTCAGCACAAACGTACCCAGCAAAATACGCCGCTGGGCCTCGGCGCCGAATCCCTCCACCCGCGACTTTTTATAGAGACTTTCCAGGTCAGTCGCCGCCGGGCTGCGGTATCCGTAGCGTACCCCGTCGTAACGACTCAGGTTGGAACTGACCTCGGCGGTCGTCAGAATATAATACGTGGGCAGGGCGTGGCGGGTCAGCGACAGGTCTACGGCTTCAACGACGTAGCCATCTTTCCTGAGCAAATCAATGGTTTCGCCCAGCCGCTGCTGAATGGCCGCATCGACGCCGGGGCCTTCGAGGGCTTCGCGCAGGTAGCCGATTTTCAACGGGCGGTCGAGAGTAAGTTGTTGCGAATACGCCGGAACGGGACGCGCGGAGGCGGTGGCGTCCCAATCGTCGGCCCCGGCCATGATTTCGAGCAGCGAGGCGGCATCGGCCACGGAGTGGGTGATCGGGCCGATGGTATCGAACGAAGACGCGTAAGCCAGCAGGCCCCAGCGCGATACCCGCCCGTAGGTGGGCTTCATCCCCACGACGCCGCAGAACGCGGCGGGCTGCCGCACCGAACCACCCGTGTCGGTGCCAATGGAAGCGAAACACAAATCGGCTTGCACCGCCACCGCCGAACCACCCGAGGAGCCCCCCGGAACGCGCGTTGGGTCAGCGGCGTTGCGCACGGGGCCAAAGGCAGAATTTTCGTTGGACGACCCCATGCCAAATTCGTCGCAGTTTTGCCGACCGATCAGGATGGCATCCTCGTCGAGCAAGCGCTGCACGGCGGTAGCGGTGATTTGCGACGTAAATCCGTCGAGGATGCGGCTCCCACCCTGCACCCCGTGGCCCGCGTAACAGAGCAAATCTTTAATGCCCAGAACCATCCCGGCCAGTCGTCCGGCGGTTCCTAAAGCGATTTTCTGATCGATTTCGGCGGCGCGGGTTTGCGCTTCGTCGGCGTACACGGCGACAAACGCGTTGAGGTGCGTGTGGGTTTGGATGCGGTGCAGGTAGTGATCGACCAACTGACGGCACGTCACCGCGCCCGCGCGGAGGTCAGCCTCCACATCGGCAAACGAGCGGTAGAATTTCAAAAGTCAGGGAAAAGGGCAGGTACTAAAATATAAAAAGGACATGGCCTTCCGACCATGCCCCGAGTGTCGCAGCACCAACGGACTACTTGGTTTCGTCGAGGCTCCGGTCAATTTCTTTTTTCACATCGGACGTGGCATCCTTAAACTCGCGGATACCCTTACCCAAACCCTTTGCCAGTTCGGGGATTTTCTTTGCTCCGAAAAGCAGCAACAAGGCAAACACAATGAGGGCGATTTCGGGACCGCCCAGGCCTAAAATGGCAAAAATTGATAGCATTTCCATGATTACGGTTGATTACGTGACGGTAAAACTAACGAAATTTTTAAGACCTTAGACAGCGGAAAAAGCATTTTGTTTAAAAAAGTTTTCCCGCCTCAGCCTACTTTGTTTTTTGGTTAAACGCAGAAAAACTGCCCCGTATACCCGGCAGGCCAGCGCTAAACCCGGAAATTAAATGGACACGGTCCTGGCCTTTTCCCAGGCTTCAAAGGCAGCAATGTCTTTGCCCAGCGAGCGAAACAACCAGAGCGTGAGGGCTACATCGTCGGCCAGGCCAATCAACGGTAAAAAGTCGGGAATCAGGTCAATCGGATTGACAATGTAAATGAGTACGCCCACGATACTCACCAGGCTCTGCCAGGGAATAGCCCGGTATTCGCCCGAGGCGTAGGATTTGATCAACCGCCCCAACAAACTGACTTTATCCGATACTACGGCCCAGCGGCTTCTGCCCTGCTGGTTAGCTTCGTGATTGGCTTTGCTCATAAGCGCCTCAAACAAAGCGAATAAACTAACCGCTTTGGTCGCCGTGCCACTGGCTTTGCCCATGGCGCGGCGAAAAAACAGGGATTTCAAGACACGTTCGGCTAATGAACTGGAGGCCATTTAACTCAGGTTTAAAAATATACGGTTAAGGACTTGGAGGCGCAATTCTACATCTTTTACGAATTGCTTTCTCACACTTTTTCTTTAAAAAAATGTGTGCCAGTCCCTGAAAAACGCCGGAGCCGGGGAAAAATTGGCGGTTCGTTTTAACGTACCCGTTCCCAACCGGTTTTTGACCTAACTTTACCGTTCTAACTCGTTCACTTTATTACTCGTTCTTCTATGAAAATTACCGTTGTAGGCGCGGGCAACGTGGGCGCTACCTGTGCCGATGTGCTGGCGTACAAGGAAATTGCCAACGAAGTGGTGCTGCTCGATATTCGTGAGGGCTTCGCCGAAGGCAAGGCCCTCGACATTTGGCAAAAAGCCCCCATCGACCTCTACGACACCCGTACCGTGGGCGTCACCAACGATTATAGCCGCACGGCGGGTTCGGAGGTCGTGGTGATTACATCCGGCCTACCCCGCAAGCCGGGTATGAGCCGCGATGACCTGATTTCGACCAACGCGGGCATCGTTAAGTCGGTGACCGAGCAGGTCGTCAAGCACTCGCCCGATTGCATTATCATCGTGGTTTCCAACCCGCTCGATGTGATGACGTACTGCGCCCACCTGGCTTCGGGTTTTCCGCGCCACCGGGTCATCGGGATGGCGGGTATTCTGGATACGGCGCGCTACCGGGCGTTTCTGGCGGAAGAAATCAACTGCTCGCCCAAGGACATTCAGGCGGTGCTGATGGGGGGCCACGGCGACACGATGGTACCCCTGCCGCGCTACACGACCGTGGGCGGTATTCCGGTGACGGAGTTTGTCGGCAAAGAAAAACTCGATGCCATCGTGGACCGGACCATCAACGGTGGTGGCGAACTGGTCAAACTGATGGGTACCTCCGCCTGGTATGCGCCCGGTTCGGCAGCGGCCCAGATGGTGGAGGCGATTGTGAAAGACCAACGCCGTATTTTTCCGGTTTGTATTCGCCTCGATGGGGAGTACGGCATCAAGGATTGCTACCTCGGTGTGCCGGTTATTTTGGGTAAAAACGGCATCGAGAAGATCATCGAACTCGACCTCACCGAGGAAGAAAAGGGCTTGCTCGAAGTGAGTCACCACAAAGTACGGGAAGTGATGAACGTACTCGATAAAATGAATGCCCCGGCGTAACCGGTGTACTGAATCCAGCTACTCTTTTCAATCAGAAAGCCCGCCCCAAGTACTCGGAGCGGGCTTTTTGATTACTCAGGTAAGCCGACGCCCGTCATTGCGAGCGGAGCGGGGACGCCCAGTCGTGGCAATCTGCCGAAGTGGGCCAACCTACTTGGTGTGCCAGCTTTTCTGGAATGGCTACGGCGGCAGATTGCTTCGTCAGTCACTTCATTCCTTTCCGCGCGGCGTCCGCTCGCAATGACGGGCATCGGCCCGCCTGCGTAAACCAGTTAACCCAGTAACTTTTTAACTACTGCTGGGCAAAATCCACTTCGGTGATGTAGTATTTGGAATCGCCCATCCAGAAGAAGCGGAAGTATTTTTCCTGGTAATGCAGGCGTACCCGCTTACCGTTGAGCATGGCTTCCTTGAGTTTGGTCGTGACGCTGTCCCGGCCCGAACTCACCGTAAACAAAAATTCTTTGGCGTTCAGTTGTCCGGTTCCTTCCGAGAAACCACCCTGCAACAACTCGCCTTCCCAAGTTTTGAAGACGTACCCTTTCTGACTGAATTTAGAAACGGTGCCGGCCCGGTCGCCCTCCGAGTAACTCAGGCTGGAAAGCAGAAGGATGATGCCAAAAGCGACAACACCCAGAATAAGTAGAATCGTTAAAATCTTACGCATGATTGAAAAAGGATTGGCTGGTTGACGGTGCAAAGTAGCACATTTCGGTAAAAAAGCGTTCCAGTCTCCTCACCAACACGGGTGGGGTTTATTTCGCCCGGATCGCAATAACCGGATCGAGCCGGGAGGCACCAATCGCGGGTAAAATCCCCGACGCCACGCCGATGACGCTCGATACCCCCAGCCCCAGCACGATGTTTTTCCAGGATAAAACAACGTCGAGCGTACCCAGCGGCACAAACGTAATGCCCAGCACCAGCAGCAAACCCACCAGCCCGCCGATGAGGCTGAGGACAATGGCTTCAAACAAAAACTGGAAAAGAATAAAGTAATTTTTGGCCCCCAGTGATTTTTGAATGCCAATCAGCTTGGTACGCTCTTTGACCGACACAAACATGATGTTGGCAATACCGAACCCGCCCACCAGAATCGAAAAACTACCGATCACCCAACCCGCCAACGTCAGTACGCTAAACACGCCGGAAATTGCTTTCAGCCCGGCCTCAAGCCGATTGATGGAAAAACTATCCTCCTGCGAGGGCCTCAGGCCGCGCCGGGTGCGCAACAGCCCGGTGATTTCGCTTTCGAGTTGCAGCAGCCCAGCGTCGCTTTCAAAGCCTTTTACGGCAATGTAGGGTTGGGAGTACCGCGTATGAAATAATTTCATGTAGGCCAGGTAGGGCAGGTAACATCGGGTGTCTGGATTGCCGCCGATATCGAAGGTACTTCTACCTTTTTTTTCCTGAACCCCAATGACCTGAAAACGGACTCCTTTCAATTTAAACTCCTTCCCAACCGGATCGGAGCCGGGGAAAAGCGTTTCGGCAATTTCGGCCCCAACGATGGCCACGTTGCGGGCGGCTTCGACCTCCTGCGGTGAAAAATAACGCCCGTTTTCAACGGGTACTTCCGTAATCTGATTGAAATCGTACGAAATACCCTGCACCTGGGCATCGAGGCTATTGTTGCCATTTTTCAGGGTAATTCCGCCCCGGCCCTCGATCATGCTCATGGCCGAGGCACTTTCAAGGTTACGCTCCAGAAATTTATACTCCTCAAGCGTCACGGCCGGGCGCTGAAAGTACTTCCACCAGGGGTAATCGCCGCCGAATAACAAGGGCCATTTCTGCACGTATAGCACATCACGACCAACAAACGAGAGGCTGTCTTTAATATTCCGTTCCAGCGAATCAACCATCGTG
>JAJAZB010000391.1 GCA_026785975.1 Cytophagaceae bacterium
CGCGTGCGGTGGGTTGGGAAGAGGCCACCGCACGCGCTTCGACTCCGCTCAGCGTGACCCGCATTCAAGATAATCGTTAATTTCAAACAAGCCCGGAAATTATTCAGGAAGCCCTGCTGTTGGAAGTACTCAGCGGAAACCGCCTTAAGCGGGTCACCCGCTTTTTCAAGAAAAAATGAACCTGACTGCCGAAGCACCCATTCAGAATTCAGAATTCAGAATTCAAAATTCATTGCCCCTGATGGAGGCGTTCTACACGTTGCAGGGCGAGGGTTTTCACCAGGGTCGGGCGGCGTATTTTATCCGGCTGGCGGGCTGTGACGTGGGCTGCCATTGGTGCGACGTGAAGGAATCCTGGAACGCCGACCGCCATCCGAAGGTAGCCATCGACGACATGGTGCGCGAAGCCGCCCGGCATCCGACCCGGCTGGCGGTCATCACCGGGGGCGAACCCCTCATGCACGACCTGACCGACCTGACCGCCCAACTTCGCACCCTGGGCTTCCAAACCAACATCGAAACCTCCGGGGCCTACCCGCTTACCGGGCAGTGGGATTGGATTTGTCTTTCGCCGAAAAAATTCAAGAAACCGCTGGAGGAAATCTACCAGCGGGCGGATGAGTTGAAAGTGATCGTGTTCAACCGCAACGATTTTGCGTACGCCGAAGCCCAGGCCGCCCGCGTTGGGCCGGGGTGTCAATTGTTGTTGCAACCCGAGTGGGGCAAGTCGGCGGAGATGTTGCCGCTGATGATCGGGTACGTCAAGGACAATCCCCGGTGGCGGGTTTCCCTGCAAACGCATAAATTCATGGATATTCCGTAGCGTTGGGTTCCACTGGGTCGGCAAGCCTGTTTTAACGAGGGGCTTTTTAAGGAGTTAAAAGCCGTGTTTTATACGGTTGTCGGTGCTACGGGCAGGTAGATGCTAAACTCGGTTCCCTGGCCCGGCGTACTTTCTACCGTTAGCGTTCCGCCGTGACCTTTGGTGACGATATCATAACTCAACGACAAGCCTAACCCCGTGCCTTGCCCGGTGGGTTTGGTGGTAAAAAAAGGCTGAAAAATCTTCGTCTTCACCGCTTCGGCAATGCCCATCCCGTTATCCTCTACTTTTATTTTTATCTGATTACCAACGCGTTGAGTACTGACGCTCACGATGGGCCGGTAGTCATCGGTGGCTTGTTTTTTCTTTTCGGCCACGGCGTAAAAGGCGTTGTTAAACAGGTTCAGCAAGACCCGTCCTATCTCCTGAGGAACCACCTTGGCTTCGCCCAGATGGGCATCGAAGTTGGTTTTTAACTCGGCGTTAAAGTCTTTGTCTTTGGCTCTCAGACCGTGGTAGGCCAGCCGCAGGTATTCTTCGGCGAGCGCGTTGAGGTCGGTGGGCTGTTTTTCGCCGCTGCTGGTGCGGGAGTGTTCCAACATGCCTTTGACAATGGCAGAAGCCCGCTGGCCGTGCTGGGTGATTTTTTGCAAATTTTGTTCCAGGTAAGAGAGAAGTTCGCCTTCTGAGTCCAAATCACGGGTGGACCTCTGGTGCTCTTCCCGCAATTCACTGACCAACTCGGTGCTGACTTCCGAGAAGTTATTGACGAAGTTCAATGGGTTCTGGATTTCGTGGGCAATGCCCGCCGTGAGCTCACCCAGGCTTGCCATCTTTTCGGATTGAATGAGTTGGGCCTGGGTCGCTTTTAGTTCCGTTAGCGTATGCTCAAGGTTATCGCGTTGGGCTTCGATTTCTTCTTTCTGATATTGAATTTGCTGGGTTCGCTCCGTTACTTTTTCTTCCAGTAGGCGGTTTTTCTGCTGTAAAGCCAGGGAGCGGGAGCGAATAAACGCCCCTACTGCACCCACAAATAACAGAGCATACAACAGATAAGCCCATCCGGTAAGCCACCAGGGGCGGGATATACTGATAGTCAGCGAAGTTCCCCGCGTGTTCCAGATCCCATCATTATTCGATGCCTTTACCCGAAATATGTACGTACCTGGTGACAATCCGGGGTAACTGGCAAAGCGTCGGAAACCACTATCCACCCAATCCTCTTCAAGTCCCTCCAATTTATAAGCGTATCGGTTTTTCTCGGGAGATTGATAGTTAAGCGCCACAAAATCAAACGACAAGGAATTCTCGTTGTAAGGAAGAATGAGCTGACTGCTCAATAAGGGGCGACTCTTTCCGTGGATTTTAACCCCAGTAATGTAAACGGGCGGCTTTATTGTATTGTCCCTGACGCTATCGGGATTAAAGAGGACAAACCCATTGCTACCGCCAAATAAAAGGGTTTCGTGGCTGCGGTTCACACTTGATGTATTGAACTCCATCTCGGGCAATCCGTCGGTGGCATCGTAATTTCGAAGGGTCTTTGTTTTAACTGTCAACCGGGAGATGCCTTTGTTGGTACTCACCCACAAGTTGCCGTTTTTATCCTCGGTAATCCCCGAAATGAAATTACTCGGGAGGCCTTCCTCGGTGGTGAACGCACTGAATGCCTTCGTGGTTGGATTAAAGTAATTCAGCCCTCCCCGTTCGGTTCCAACCCAGATCAAACCTCGGCTATCCTCGAAGAGCATGGACACATTCCGATCCGTTAGTTCGCCAGCTTTCAATGGAAAACTGGATGAAAAAAAAACCTGCGCACGCGTCCGAATATCATATCGTTGTAGCAAACCTTGTTGGGCAATCCAGAGATCTCCGGCGCGGCTGACCATCAGGTTCGTTACGTAATTAAAACCAGCCGTAACCGTCGTGTCCAGATAGCTGTATTGACCCGTGACCGGGTTGAAAGAGGCAACGCCTTTCTTACCGCCCACCCACAACTGGCCATTGAGGTCTTCGGTGATGTACTGAGTAGGGATTTTAGACGGATACCGGATGGTTTCCCCAGTAGCCGGATTAAGTCGGTGTACGCCCTCCAGGGTGCCGACCCACACCTGCTTGCGGTGGTCCTGAAAGATCGACCATACGTGATTGCTCAACAACGTGCGCGGATTAGTCGGATCGGCCGGTTTATGCGCGATCCGACCCGTATAGGGGTCAAACTGGTACAACCCTTTTACGTGATTACCTAACCAAATTGTTCCCCTCTGATCCTGGAAAACTGTATTGACACTGTTGTCAATGATACGAACCGAGGGCATAGTCGACTTCAACTGGTAAGAGAAAAATTGTTTGGTGTTGTTAACAATCTTATTGACCCCATTATCCGTACCCACCCAAAGATTGCCGTCCCGGTCCTGATAAAGCGATAAAATAGTGCTGCTTGATAACGTATTTGCACTGAAACGATCAGCCCTGTAGGTAAGCACTTGATGGGTTCTGGGGTTAATACGCTGCAATCCATCATCGGTCGCCACCCAGACATGGCCCGAATGATTTATGATTCCGTTTAGAGCAATGTTTTTATTGACTAATCCAGCCGGATTATAGCTTGACGTTTTGAGCAGAGGACTCTGCGTGTCGACTTTAAACAGGCCCTCGCCCTGGGAGCCAAGCTTAAACAAAGCCTCTCCATTGGTGCCAACCCACAATATCCCCTCCGAATCGATGTACAGGGCTGAAACCAGTGGCTGCTTCAGCCCTGATTGGTTGGTTAGCGGTACGGCTGAATACTGGCCCGTCTTCCGGTCAAAATAATATAAACCTACTTTGGTACCTACCCAAAGCCGACCCCCTTGGTCTTCTGTCAGACAGAAAACGACTTTATAATCATTCGGGGCAGGAAAAGGGTAGAGCCGCATTTTTTTAGTTTCCAGGTCAAACCGAACCAATCCTAACTGACTGCCTATCCAAAGTACCTTTGCTGATTCTTCGTGTATTGAATAAAAAATATTCATATACGCGCTATCACGAGATGGGTTGAGTCGGTGGGCGGAGAGGTTCTGCGTTTGTTTATCAAGTTTATAAAGGCCATCGCCTAAAGTGGAAATCCATAATCGCCCCTTACGGTCTTCGTGGAGATCCCAGATTACGTCGTTGTGAAGCGTATTCGGTGCTTTTTGGGGACTTGAGCGGAAAACGGTGAAGTTGTGACCATTGTATTTATTCAAGCCGACTGCGGTCCCAAACCACATGAAACCTTCTTTGTCCTGCACCATCGACGTAACGCTGTTGCCAGACAACCCCTGTTTAGTGGTAATAGCCTCAAAAGCCAGTTTATCGTACTGGGCCAGACTAAGGGAACAGGAGTAGAAAAAGAGAAGGATCACTACATATCCTTTATTCATGGGGGTGACGCAGATAGCGTGAAGTGTGGTTTAAAATAAGGAATGGAACGGTCAGAACTGCTGTCAATCACCACCTTTTTTAGCCACAAGGTTGGCTATGAATCGATTGCCAACAATACGACAAGAAAATAAATAATATCGGGGTACCCCGCAAAACCGGCACAAAAACTTTTAGAAATGAGCTAGTGCGGTTAAATTTTGGGTATAAAAAGTACGGCTTTTCTATCCGGAAGAAAACCGGTGGTTTAGCGGGGTTAAATGAGGACTTTCCTCCCTCATCCGGGCGTAAAGGTTACTTTTGTAATCCAGCAAAGTTAACCGCACCGAAAGCCCTATCAAACTGCCTCTAAATCCTTTTTTATGCACTAACTCGTCAAACAGACGGATCTCCGGTAGCGGGTTTTGTTGCAAACGCACAAATTCATAAATATTCCGTAGCGTTCACGCATCCAGTTTTTCAAAACCGACTCCAGATACCCGTTCTGAGTCGGTTTTTCTGTTTTTTATTCAATTGTTCTCCCAATATTTTTTACCCAAACACTTGACAAAGCCACTGAACTTGTTCAATATTGTGCCACATTATAAAAACTAATTTTACATAGAAAAATTAGAAGTACGGGGATTTTAGAGGATTCATAGTGTTTACACGGTAAGGCCAATTTTTCAAATTATGATCCAAGTCATCCACCGCGCTTTTGATATTCTGGAATACATCGCCAAAGCCGAACGGGAGGTACCCCTGTCGGAAATCGCCGACCACCTGGGCCTGAACCACGCCACCTGCGCGAACATCCTGAAAACGATGGTCACCCGCCGCTACGTGGAGCAGAGCGGCCCCAAAAAAGGCTACCGGCTGGGCGCAATGACCTTTTTTATCAGTGGAAACCCGGCGTATCGAAAAGATTTGGTCGAAGCCGGGCGCGATGAACTGGATAAAATGACGGCCGACCTTAACGAAAATTCCCTGTTGGCCGTGTTACGCGACGACAAGCGATTGTGCTTGTACACCGCCCTGGGCAAGCACGACTTGCAGGTGAAGACCTCGCCCGAAAAACACGCCTACAACACCGCCACGGGGCGATTGCTCCTGGCTTATCTGAGCGATAGCGAACGGGAAACGTTTGTGAAGCGCTTCGGCCTGCCTAAGCCCGAGCACCTTTGGGATGAAGCGGCCACGCACGGTGGTTTCGTCGAGGTTCTGCGCAAAATCCGGCAGGAGGGCTACGCTACCCAGCGTACCCAGGCGTACATCGTCGGGTTGGCCGTGCCGATTTTTCGCGATGGGAAGGTGGTCGCCGGGTTGGGTTTGTTTTTACCCGAAATGCGGTACGGCGGGCGCGAAACAGCCCTGCAAATGCGGATGAAAACGGCGGCGGCGGTGATTAGCCAGAATCTGACGCCCAAATCCTGATTGCTTCAGCAATGGGATCATAACTTTTTTAAAAACAAACCCTTTAACAGCATGGCATCTACGGAATACCCAACCCGAAAATTTTTCGTCAACTACGACGTGCTGGAAGTGCGCGAACGCTACTCGCGGCTCTACGCGGGCCTGGTTTCCGACGCCCTCGAAAGCCTCGGCTACCACAACCAGTGCATGGCCAGTGGTATTTATCCGCTCCTGCACACGATGAAAGTGGCGGGTCCGGCCTTTACCGCCCACGGCGTTGCCACCCCGAGCCGCGACGAAAAAATCCACGACATCCGCCTGGGGATGTTCAGCAGCATGACCGATGGCTGCGTCCAGATTCGCGACACGCAAAACGATACCACTTGCGGACATTTCGGTGAAATTTCGGCCACCGCCGCCGCCGCGCATGGCTGCGTGGGCGCGGTGATCGACGGCTCGACCCGCGACAGCAACTACCTCATCGACATGGGTTTTCCCACCTTCTGCCGCTTCCGCAATCCCGTCGAAGCCTTTGGGCGTTTTATGGTGGTCGATTACCAGATTCCGATTTACATCCGAGGCATGGCGGGGCCGTTGCTGGTCAATCCGGGCGATTATATTTTTGGCGACAACGATGGCATCGTCGTCGTGCCTTACGAGTTGACCATCAAGGTTTTGACGTTGGCCGAGGAGTGGTTTGAGTCGGAAGGCAAGAGCCGGGATGCGATGGCCAAAGGCAAAAACCCCTTCGAGGTGTACGAGGAATTTGGGCGGTTTTAGAAAACCGAAAAGGCCAGACTGCCGGTTCAACGCTTGATGCACTCGTTGAACCGGCAGCCTGGCCTTTTTTTTAAAATAAAATCTACGCCGCTTCCAGCCACGCGGCGTAATCACCTTCCTGACCCTTTCAATATTTTTACAGGCCGACCGTGCTGATTTTTAAGGCGTTCAACTTGCTGGGGCGTTTCACCTCGTAGGCCACCAACATCTGGTCGCCCACCACCAGCCCGCTGGCATTCGTGGCGTTTTCCGAGTCCTGAATCCAGCGGGTTTCCGAAACGGCATCGGGCGAAATGCTTCGGTAGCCAATCGCCGTCACGGGCGTTTCACCCTTCTCGCTGGCCTGTTCCCAGAGCAACACCGACGAGGTCTTGGGCGCGGGTAGCAGCCAGGCGTTTTTGGCCGAAGGGTCGTCGAGCACAAACAGGCGCTTGCCTTCCTGGGTCACCACCCGGATGCCGGGCGAGTTGGTCGCGGTGCCCGAGTACCAGGCAATCAGGGCGCTCTGCCCAAACCGGCTCGACGTGGGACCGCTGTGGGGGCAACCGTTGAGTTTCCACCCGTCGGCGTAGAGCGGTTCGGGTTTGGAAAACGTCGCCCCGTGGTCGGTCGAAATCATCTGGTCGATATCACGGATGTTGTCCTTGTTTTCGCGGTAGTACACGTGCAGCGCACCGCTGGCATCGACCAACAGGCTCACGTTGCAACAATCACACACGAAGGGTTCGATGATTTTTTCCGGCCCGAAACCCTCGCCCTTCGAGACGACCAACCGCAGGTCGCGGGAGTGAGCCTGGCCCGCGATGTCGTGGAGGAAGGCCACGGCCACCTCGCCGTTGGCCAGCACGGTGGCATCAAAAAAGCCCCGCATCACTGCGGGCGTCGTTACGCCGGGCGTCGTTACGCCGGCTGTGCGGTCAGAATGTACGGGCTGCGGAGCCGTCCAGGTTTGGCCCCCGTCTTTCGAGCTGGCGTACACGATTTGTGAATCACGCGGACGACTGGGAGCGGGAGCCGCCGATGCGGGTTTTTCCGTCCCGTGCCCAGCGTGAGCGTCGGCGGGTTTGGCCGCGACGGTCGGCGTTTCTCCAACCCGGTTGGCGAACACCGCCACCATCGTTCCGTCTTTTTTGAACAAAACCCGGGGCCGCATCAACCGGCTGGTACCGATGCCGGGCGCGGCGTAGATGAGTTTTTTCCCGGAAAACGTCTTACCCTGATCGTTCGAGAGAGCAAAATAAAAGTGAACGAGGCCCTGCGCGTCTTTCTCCGTCCAGGAAAGTAGCGCATCGCCCTTTGGACTCCGGGTCAGCGTGGGGATGGCGTAGGCGCGGGTTTCATCGTCGAAAACGGGCGGTTTCGGCCCGTCAGGGCGGGTAAAGCCCAGCAAGCACAGGGCGGCAAGAGCGGTGATTTTCTTCATGCTGTTCGGTGTTTTGGTTCGTTCAAAAAGTTAGATCAATTGGCGGTTTGGCAAAGGCCGACACCGGCTTTGCAAATGCCACAGCGGTGCCGATGAATAAAGAAGAAAGAATAAACCGGGCTTTGGCAGCGCCAAATCGTCGTGCGGTCATGGGAGCAATGACGCCGGTTCAAGGCCGTTATCCCCGCAAATTTGGACTCTATTTAAATTTAGTCCAAATAATTATTTAGTTTTCTCCAACATCTATCTCCCACCCACTCCACCCAGGCCTTTCGATTGTTGCCCCGTCAAGGGCTGTTGCACCGCCGGGGCATTCCAGGCCGATAGCTGCACAGTTACTTTACCGGTTGGCTTCTCCCGCCAGAGTACGTCGGCGGTCAGGTCGCGGCTTTCGCCCGGTTCGAGCCAGAAGTAATTATCCGAGGCGACCAGCGCCCGTTTGGCCCCAGCCACGTCGATTCTACTCATGAACGCCGGGACTTTGCCCACGTTGCGCACACGCACGTTCAGGCGGCTGCGTTGATCGTCGAGCCGCGTTTCGTTGAGTACGGTCAGGGCCAGCGTCGTGCCGGTTGCTGCCACGGTTGGTTTCAGAAAAGGTCCTTTTTCAAACGTCGGCCAGGGCGTCAGCGGCTCGGTCAGGTACTTCTGGCGGAAGGCGGCCTCGTCGAGTTTGCTGGTCGTGCGGGGCCAGTACGTCGAGCGGGAAATCAGTTTACCGCTGGCATCGGTCAGTTCGGTAACGACAAAAAAGAAACTGTCTCGGGA
>JAJAZB010000392.1 GCA_026785975.1 Cytophagaceae bacterium
CTCATTCCCTCATTGATTCATTCCCTCATTGATCCACCCATGCAACTCCACATTCATGAAAATCCCGAAGCACTGAGTAAGGCCGTGGCCGATTGGCTGGTTAAGTATGTCGGTGAGGTGCTGCAGCGGCAGGAGCGGTTTACCATCGCCTTATCGGGCGGCAGTACGCCGCAGGCACTGTACGACTTGTTGGCAAAAAGTCCGTACCGGGAAAGTATTGCCTGGGAAAAAATGCACGTATTCTGGGGCGACGAGCGGTACGTGCCGTTCAGCGATGCGCGCAACAACGCCCGGATGGCCTTCGACACACTGCTTCAAAAAGTGCCTATTCCCGCCGGGCAGATTCACGTGATGCAAACCGACGTGGAACCGGAAGCGAGCGCCGCCGCGTACGAAAAGCTATTGCACACGTACTTTGACGCGAACACCACGACCTTCGACCTCGTCTTGCTGGGCATGGGCGACGACGGGCATACCTTGTCGCTGTTTCCCGGTACGGCCGTCGTTCACGAAGAGCAAGCCTGGGTGAAAGCCTACTACCTCGATGCCCAGGCCATGTACCGCCTGACGCTCACCGCTCCGGTAGTCAATCGGGCAGGCTGCGTGGTGTTTCTGGTCACGGGTAGTAAAAAAGCAGGCGTTTTTAAAGCGGTTTTGAAAGGCTATTTGAACGGCCCCTACCAACCCGAATTGTACCCCTCGCAACGCATCCAACCCGGTAATGGAAACCTGATTTGGTTCACTGACAAGGCTGCGGTAGCCGAAATCGATTGATTATTTGGTACTGACTTCTTCGGGATTTAACCACACCACCTTCTGTTCGGATTGGTGCGCCTGCCCGATGATGTCGCGGTACAATTCGGGTCGCCGGGCTTTCAGGTAGCGGTACCCGCCCGCTTTTTCCAATTTGTCGGGGGTGCAGAGTGCCGTCACCACGTCGTCGCCCAACGTCCGGCATTCGGCCAGAATGTCGCCAAAGGGATCCAGAATCATCGAGCAACCATTTTTGAGTTGATCCTCCTCCATGCCAATGGCATTCGAGAAAACGACGTAAATGCCGTTGTCGTAAGCCCGCGAGGGTAGCCATTTCATCAACCAGGCGCGGCCTTTCAGCCCGTCGAATTCCAGGCGGATCGAGGTTGGGTCCGCCTCCCGGTTTTGCCAGAGTTCAGGATCGGCAAAGCCCGCGCCCGGCCGGGTGGAGGGCGTCATCATCGTCACGTGCGGCATGAAAATGATCTGCGCACCCAGCAGCGTCGTGGCCCGCACATTCTCAATGACGTTGTTGTCGTAACAAATCAGAATGCCACATTTCCAACCGTGAATTTCAAAAACTACGTACTGATTACCGGGAGTCAGGTGCGGATTGATGAAGGGGTGCAATTTGTGGTAGTTCGCCACCAGCCCGTTTTTATCGACGCACACGTACGCTTTAAAGAGATTATCGTCGGCATCTTTTTCAAAAAGTCCGGCCAACACCACGATGTTATGTTCCTGGGCAATTTGGGTCAAAACCCGCACGCTGTCCCCATCCGGGATGATTTCGGCAATAGCCAGCATTTGCGCTTTGGACAAATGCCGGGCGAAGGTGTACCCCGTGACGGAACATTCGTGAAAGGCTACGACCTGGGCACCTTGCTCGGCGGCCTTGGCCGAAAGGCCCCGGATGACACTCAGATTATAGGCTTTGTCCCCACTGCGGCTTTCAAACTGAGCCGTGGCGATTTTTAGATTTTCCATCTTTGGTTGTAAAGCGGATTGCCTAATCCGCACTAAAAAAATCCCTTCGCAATCAAATAGGGAATAATCAGCCAGAGCAGGCCCTTGACGAGGAAGAACAGAAAGCCCAGCCAACCGACCCGTTTTAACCAGGTTTTGAAACGCTCATTCGCCATATCGCCTTAAACTTGGTCGGATGAAAGTTGGTTCACGGCTTCCCTCACGCGGCCGAACGGGAACCGGCTCAGTACTTCGTTCATCGATTCTGAAATTTCTTCATTGCACAAATTGCCAATACTGCCTTCGTGGGTGTGCTGAAGGTGATCGCGAAACGGTGCCGCATCGAACGTGCCGTTTTGGACTTCCTCTTTGACCTGTTTGTACGCTTCGCGAAAAGGTATTCCCTGCACGACCAGTTCGTTGGCTCGTTCAACAGAAAACAGCAAATCATACTTCGGATCATCGAGCAGATTCGGGGTTACCTGACTATTTAAGAGCATGAAGTGACTGATTTCCAGACAATTCATAATTTCATCAAAGGCCGGGAAAAGTACTTCTTTCAACAACTGCATCTCGCGGTGGTAACCCGAAGGCAGATTCGTCAGCACCAAGGCCACTTCGTTGGGCAAGGCCCGCAGCCGGTTGCATTTGCCCCGCAGCAACTCCGCCACGTCCGGGTTTTTCTTGTGCGGCATGATGCTACTGCCCGTCGTGAGGGCATCGGGCAAGGTCAGGAAACCGAAATTCTGCGAATTGTACAGACAGACATCCATCGCCAGGCGGCCCAGCGTTCCCGCCAATTGCGCCAACGCCGTACACGCAACGAGTTCGGTTTTGCCCCGGCTCATCTGCGCGTACACGACGTTGAAATGCAAGGTGTCGAAGCCCAGTAGCCGGGTCGTCAGCGAGCGGTCGAGCGGGAAGGAGGAGCCGTAACCTGCGCCGCTGCCCAGCGGGTTTTTATTCGCCAGTTTGTACGCCGTCAGCAGCATTTCGGTGTCGTCGACGAGGGCCTCGGCCCAGGCTCCAAACCACAGGCCAAACGAAGAAGGCATGGCGATTTGCAGGTGCGTGTAGCCGGGTAGCAAATCATTTTTGTGCTGCTCGCTCCGGGCGATGAGCAGGTCGAAAAGGCGCTTGGCGGCTTCTACAACTTCCTGCAAGCGGGTGCGGGTGAAGAGTTTTAAATCGACCAGCACCTGATCGTTGCGCGAGCGGCCCGAGTGGATTTTCTTACCCGCTTCGCCCAATCGCCGGGTCAGGAGCAGTTCAACCTGCGAATGTACGTCTTCGACGTTGGGTTCAATGGTAAACGTTTCCGCCTCGATTTCCCGGAAAATGGCTCTGAGTTCCCGTTGCACGGCCACCCATTCGTCCGCCGTCAGCAGCCCAACCGACTGGAGCATTTGCGCGTGGGCCAGCGACCCGAGCACGTCGGAAGCGGCCAGTTGCAAGTCGAATTCGCGGTCACGTCCGACGGTGAAGGCTTCAATTTTTTTTTCCGATCCGGGAGAAACCGGGTGCTCACTTTGCCAGAGTTTCATAGGCGTTTTTCTGAACCATGATTGGCGTTTGTCTGAACCGCGCGGC
>JAJAZB010000393.1 GCA_026785975.1 Cytophagaceae bacterium
CCCCCCCCCCCCCCCCGGGCGGGGGGCCGGGGGTGAGGCTTGTTTTCATTGAGGCACTACCTCGTATTTTCGCCCTTTTTCCGTCTGGAATTTCAACACGTAACCGCCCTGCGCCGCGATAGCTTTATCGGTACGGCCAGCGATCCGCGCTGGTTTGGCAGTGCGCAGTTGGCAAAGCCCGCCGATGGATGAATATACCACCGCGTTGGTGAGTTGGCCCGCTTTCCACTGCATATCGACCGTAAACCCGCCCCGCGCCCGGAGACCTTTCACCGTACCCTTTGCCCAGGCATCGGGCAAGGCGGGCAGCAACATCACGTCGCCCGCGTGGCTTTGAATCAGCATTTCGGCCATGCCCGCAATGCCCCCAAAATTACCATCAATCTGAAACGGCGGGTGCGCACAAAACAAGTTGGTGTACGTACCGCCGCCGGTCACTTTCGTCCCCGCTTCGCCGGTGTAATGCAATAGTTCGCGCACCAACTTGTAGGCGTGGTTGCCATCGTGGAGACGCGCCCAAAAATTGATTTTCCAGGCTTTGCTCCAACCCGTTCCGCCATCGCCCCGGATTTCGAGGGTTTTCCTGGCGGCGGCGGCAAACTCGGGCGTGGTCAAGGGTGAAATCTGCCGACCCGGATGCAGCCCGAACAAATGCGAAACGTGCCGGTGCTGAGGGTCAACGTCTTCAAAATCCTTGTACCATTCCTGGAGGTTCCCTTTTTTGCCAATGCGGAGCGGATACAATTCCTTCTTTTTTTCAATCAATGTATTTCTAAAACCGGCGTCGATGCCCAACTGTTCAGAGGCTTCGATGAGATTGGTGAATAAATCCCAAATCAGCGACATATCCATTGTCGTGGCCATCGAAACCGTCCCCCGTTTGCCATCGGGTAAAATAAACTCGTTTTCGGGCGTCGTCGACGGGGCCGTAACCAGGTAAGTGCCGTTGGGGTCCTTGACGAGCCAATCCAGGCAAAACACCGCCGCATCTTTCATCAAAGGGTAAGCGGTTTGCTGCAAATACGTTTTGTTGCCGGTGAATCGGTAGTGTTCGTATAAATGCTGACTCAGCCAGGCCCCGCCCATCGCCCAGTTGGCCCAGGTCGGGCTGCCTTTGCCCAAATCGCCCACCGGATTCGACGTCGCCCAGATATCCGAGTTGTGGTGGGCCGTCCAGCCTTTGCTGTTGTAGAAATTTTTGGTCGTTTCCCGGCCCGTCATGGCCACATTTTTGATCAACCCGATCAACGGCGTGTGCATTTCCGAGAGATTGCAAACCTCCGCTGGCCAGTAATTCATCTCGGCATTGATGTTGGTCGTGTAGTTGCTGCTCCAGGGCGGACGCACGTGCGGATTCCAGATGCCCTGCAGGTTGGCAGCCTGCCCATTTTGTCGTGAGCTGGAAATCAGCAGGTACCGACCGTACTGAAAATAAAGCGCTTCGAGCGCCGGGTCAGCCGCCCCGGTGTCGTAGCGTTTCAGCCGTTCATTGACGGGTTGAGCCATCTCGGGATTGTCGTTGAGCGTAAGCGACATCCGGTTAAAATACCCTTGATATTCCCGGCGGTGCGCCGCCTGAATGGCCTCCACCGGTTTGCTGGCGGCTTTTTCCAGGAATCCGTTGGCCAGCGCGCGCTCGTCTTTGCCGTCTTTATCCGGGCATTTATCGAACCCGTTAAAACTCGTGGCCGCCGAGAGTAAAAGCACCACTTCGGTCGCACCGCTAACGTGCAAACCAGCCGTATCGCTTCGGACGACTCCATCGGGCGTGACGGCCCGCACCCGCAAGGCAAAGCGCATTCCCCGGCACCCGGTGGGGTCGTCCTGAATGATGGGCTGGGCGTTATCGCGGACATAATTCGGGTCGATGTGCGCCGGGGCTTTGCCATCCAGCGCAATTTCGTGGGTACTAATCACTGTGTTGCGGTACGGAAGTAAGCTCTTGGTTCGCGCATCGAAACTGAGTTTTCCCTTCTGATTCGCCTTCAGCCGCACCACAATCACCTGATCGGGTGCCGATGCAAACACCTCCCGCGTGTACTGTACGCCCGCGTCGTTGAAACGGGTGGTTGCCGTGGCGGTACTTAAATCCAGGTCGCGGTAGTAATCAACTGGTTCCCCGGATAGGGTCTGTTTGATTACCAAATCGCCCAGTGGCGCGTAGGATTCCGTGTACAAACCCTGCATTTTTTGGGTCAGGGAAGCCGCTTTTTGGTAATCTTCCCGAAAAAGCGCCTCCCGGATTTGCGGCAGATATTGGGCTACGCCGGGGTTGGGATTGGGATTGACCGGCCCTCCCGACCAGAGTGTCGCTTCGTTGAGTTGGAGGAGTTCTTCACCGGCCCGCCCGAAAACCATCGCCCCCAATCGCCCGTTGCCCACGGGCAAGGCTTCTTCCCAATTCGTGGCGGGTTGGTTGTACCAAAGTTTTAGCGGCGACGGCGCGGGCGGCTGAAACGAAGTCAGGATTCCCAAAACCAGTAGCGTAAAACCGGTTTTGGGGACGTGAGACAGGGAAGGCATTTTATTGGGGTTAGGGGATTAGAAGTGTTGAAGATTTTTAGGCTTTCCTTTTGGGGTTACTCAAGAGATGTTTTTCAAGCCCTGTTTTGTGGCTCTGGTCACCCGGCCTTTATTGTCATCCCGAGGTACGAGGCGGACGCCGCGCGGGACCTTGCTGACAAACCAAATACAAGGTCCCGCGCGGCGTCCGCCTCGTACCTCGGGATGACAACAAAGGTCGTTTTAGCTAAAATTGGCTTTCATAAAAAACAGCCCATCAAAAATTCTCCGGCACAACCATCACGACTTCTTCCTTGTCGATAATGACCTGCCCCTCGGCCAGATCGCGGGTTTTGCGGACAAATTTTTTGGGCGTTACAATCACCGGACACAAGCTATCGGTCCGGCGTTTGGAATGCCACGCGGCCAGTTGCGCGGCCCGCTCGATGACCCGGTTTGGGAACGGCTGCCCCGGCTTTCGCCGGATCACCACGTGCGAACCGGTCACGTCGCGGGCGTGGAGCCAGAGGTCTTCCTTGCGGGCGTAGCGCGTGGTGAGTAAATCATTGTTGCGGGCGTTGCGGCCAATAAACACCTCAAATCCGTCGATCACTACCTTCCGGAAAAGCGTCTCAGGCGTTTCGACGGCTTTAGTATTTTCTTCCAACGTGTTTGCCTTCAAGTATTTACGCAATTCTTTCAGGGTTTCGATTGGCTCAATGGCGCGGCAATGCCGTTCGAGTTCCACGCGCTCAGCCTCGCGGGCTTCGATGGCCTCCTGATGTTTGCCCACTTCGATTTTCTCGTTGCGGGCTTTCCGGTAATAGATTTCGGCGTTTTTCTGGGGCGTCGCGTCGGGCTTGAGCCGGATGCGAATGGGCTGGTCGCGGTAAAAATCGTAGAGTTCCACCACCTCCGCCCGTTCAGGAATCTGGTGCAGATTGGCCATCAAAATGTGCCCGACTTCCTCGTGGCCCACGGCGTCTTCGAGTTCGGCGAGTTTCCGGTACGTCGTTTCGAGGTAGGCTTCGGTCTTCTGAATCCGGCGGGTCAGGGCGCGCAAGGCGGCGGCTTTTTCCCGGTCAATCCCACTACTTCGCGAGTAGGCGTAGTAAAATTCATTGGCCGCCGTGATGGGGTCGTCGAGGGTTTTCAGGACCTCGCCGCCATCGGGCAACAGCGAAAGCACGGGTTGGTAATCAATTGATTTTACAAAATACGCCGTTGGATTTTCCAGTTTCTGGCGCATATTTTGTATCACTTCCCAGCGAACGGCCAAGTCGCTCTGACCCGCAAGCTGGGTTTCCAACGTCCGGTTTACTTCTTTGCCAAAGGTGGGAAACAGCTTTTTCCAATCACCTTTTGCCCGTTCAAACGCCCCGAACGACTGATCCAGTGGCCGATCCAACGTACCGGGTTTCAGGTTTTGATCACCGACGAGTTTATGGTTAAAAAGTTCTTCCACTTCGTCGCCGTGGCAAAGCACGAGATTCGAGCGATTGCCGAAAAGTTTGAACAACAACGACCATTCTTCGTCGAAAACCAACGCGAAACAGCGTTCGTTTTCAAATTGCCGTACTGCTTGCACCGGGCGATTGAGTAGTTCCGGGAACAGGTCGACGGAGTTTTTACCCGCCCGCCGGAATTCATCGGGAAACGTCAGCGCCGCCAGATCGCCCCGGAGCGTGGCCCGGATGTACACGTCGCGCCGGTAGCGCCACTGCTTGCCGTCGGGACAAAACCCTAAAACCAACTCGTCTTTTTCCTGGCTAAAACACTCCGCCAGCACCAGGCCCACCACCCGTTGAGCGAGTTGAGGCGTGAGTTGCCGGAGAAAATAGTAGTTGGTTTGCATGAGGTTTTTGTCTGAATTTGTCTGAACCCTGATTGGCCGGGATTTACAGATTTTCAGGATTAGAATTCAGGAATTAACAATCTTGCTAATCCTTAAATCCTGGCCAATCAGGGTTCAGACAGTCGCGATTCAGACCGCATTTTCCATGAACGCGTAGCAAATCATGTGGCAAATGGCCATGTGCGCGTCTTCAACGCGCCCGTAGTGCGTGTCGTGGATGACGATGGAAAAATCAGCCAGTTCGGCCAGTTTTCCCCGGTTGCCGCCCACCAACGCGACCGTGTCCAGGCCATTCTCCTGCGCCCATTCAAAGGCTTTGACCAAATTGGGCGAGTTCCCGCTGACGCTCATCGTCATGACCATATCGCCGGGGCGGGCAAAATTCATGAGTTGGCGCAGGTACACGTCGTCGTAGCCATAGTCGTTGCCCAGCGCGGTCATCCAGGCCACGTTGTCGTTGAGCGACATGGCCCGAAACCGTCTGGTTAGCTTGTCGGAGGCGCCTTTGCTCAAGTCCGTGATGAAATGCGAGGCACTGGCAGCACTGCCTCCATTGCCAAACACGAAGATTTGCTGGTCGGCATCGAGGGCCTCACGAAACTTCTGGATGAGCGCATTGACTTGCTCCAGCGGAATGGCGTCGAACGTAGTTTTCTGCGCCTGAATGTAGTGGGTTAGGTAGGTGTGCATTGTTTTTAATTTTCAATGAATGAAAGAATAGCCATCCGGCCAATAATTTTTATTCTATCATTCACTCATTCACTCATTGAATTCATTCAAACTCATGGTTGTTGAGTCGCCGCCGGGCGAGGGTCATGGCACCGATCGGCACGGCGTCCTCGCCGAGTTGGGCCAATGCCACGCGCGGCCCTGGCTTAAAGGCCTCCATGATGTAGTTGGACAGCGATGCTTCAACGGCCTGGCAAAGCGATTCGCCCATCAACGACAGGCCACCGCCTAAAATTATGATTTCGGGGTGCATCAAATGTACCACGTGCGACAGCCCAAAAGCGATGGCCTCGGCGGTTTCCTGCAAAATCTGCTGCGCCAACGGATCGGACTGCTCCAGGGCAGGCACCAGAAACCGCGCCTCGCCACCGGTAGCACCACCGGCCAGTTGGGCCAGCAAACTTTCGGGATTCTGGGCGATCAGAGCACGAATTTTGGCATCGACCGCCCAGCCCGACGCCACCGATTCGAGCGTGGTTCCCTGCCGGTCGAGGAGCAAATGGCCGATTTCTGATTCGCCCGGCACGGCTCCGTGGAAAATTTTCCCATTGTTGACCAACCCGCCGCCAATGCCGCTGCCCAGGGTGACGTAAAAGATGATTTCGTACCCAACGCCCGCCCCCTGCCGGAATTCGCCGAGCGCGGCGGTGTTGGCATCGTTATCAGCAAAAATAGGGCAACGCAACAGGCTTTCCAACCAGTCGGATAGCTCAAAATCGGCCCAACCCTCGATGTGGTACGACGTGCTGATCGTCGTAGTTTTCCGGTTGATCGGCCCGCCAAAACCCACGCCCGCCGCCATAAACCGGTATTCCCGCATGAGTTCACGAATGGAATTCTCGATTTGATCCCGAATGCCTTCAGCGGCGGCATTTCGGTCGACCTCGTACCGTTCCCGGCGCAAAATCTCCCCGCTGTCGTCGCCAACGACGAGTTGAAGTTTTGTCCCGCCGATTTCAATGCCTAAGTAATATTTGTCCATTGTCTTTTTCTATGTCTCTTTTGTCCCCCTTTATTGTCATCCCGACGATAGGAGGGACCTTGCTGGGTGGCGAATACAAGGTCCCTCCTAACGTCGGGATGACAAAGATTTTTCTCAACCCAGCAGCTTCGTCAGCCTTTCAAAACTTATCCCTTCAAAATCAGTCAGTTGCAATTTAGTGAGGCCCGCCAGTTCCTCCGCTGAATGGCTGGTCGTGATAGCGACAACGGCCATACCCGCCCGCCGCGCCGACTCGATTCCCAACAAAGCATCTTCAAAAACCACGCAACGAGCCGGATTGACACCGAGTTTTTGGGCCGTAGTGAGGTAAATATCGGGGTCGGGCTTACCATTTTGCACCATCCCACCGTACACGACGACGCTAAAAAAAGAGTTCAGTCCCGCTCCTTGCAAGGTAAAGTCCACGTTGCTCAAAGGAGCCGAGGTGGCTACGGCCAGGGCGATGTTGTGGGCTTTGAGGTCTTGCAAAAACGCAACGGTACCCGCGATGGGCTTCAGG
>JAJAZB010000394.1 GCA_026785975.1 Cytophagaceae bacterium
GGCCAGAATACTTGATGTACCCGCTTTTCTGGAATGGTCTACGGCAGCAGATTGCTTCGCGATGCTCGCAATGACGAGTATACGGGAGCACTTTTTTGATGCTTGCGTAACATCAGTAACTGATGCTATTCAGGCGAGCAGACACCCGTCATTGCGAGGAGGAGGTACGATGACGAAGCAATGACGGGGTTACGGGAGTGCTTTTTCTGATGTCGGCACACCGGCACCTTACTTCCCGCTCCCCTGCGGCGTCACTTCAATCGTGTTGTTCTTGGGATTCGTATCGGGAATCAGGTTGTTGGTCAGCGTGACTTTAGTGACTTTTTTACCGAAATCCTTCTCGACGGTGTAGCTGTTGCTGTTTTGCCAAACCCGAGCCGTTTCCTTAATTTCCTCCGTGGTGCCGTCATCAAAAGTCACTTTGAGTACCAGCGATGTCGGGATGTTGCCGACTTTGTCCACCCGGATTATAGTTTTATTCTTCTTCCCCTTCGACACTTCGGCTAAAGCCAGGTCGGGGTAGCCTTTTTCAAAATACCAGGGTTTCCAGTACCACGACAAGTCTTCTTTGAGTGCATCGTTGAACGAGAAAAAGTAATCGTAGGGTACGGGGTGCTTGCCGTTCCAGCGGCGCATATATTCGTGCAAGGCGGCGAGGTATTTTTCATCGCCGAGCATTTCTTTCAGGAACGTACTGGCCTGAGCGGGCCGAATGTACGCCGCCAACCCGTGCGAACCGCCGCTCTTGATCTGGTTGGTCGGCACCATCAACGGAATATCGCCCGACCGGCCCGCGCCCTGCGAATACGCGATGGCGTTGGTCTGCTGGGGCCGGAATTTTTTGCCGCCCATGTTGCGCACGTCAAACTCCAGCCAGTTGGGCAGAAACTGCGCCATGCCCTCTTCCATCCAGGCGTATTTGCGCTCGTTGATGCCCATGTAAAACGGAAAATACGTGTGGGCAATCTCGTGGGCCGTTACTTCGGCGTCGAAGGCCGAGCCGCCAAAATCACCATCGTTGACGAACATCGGGAATTCCATTCCGCCTGAACCATTGAAAACGGTCTCGTTGGGGTACGGAAACGGCACGGCGGGAAAGGTCTTCGAGAAATACTCCACCGACTGCCGGGCGTAACGGCACACGTCGGGGAAGCCCTTCGATTTGGGGTGGTACACGGCGGCAACGGCGGTACGGCGACGCGGTTCAACCTCCACGCTGCTCATATCCCAGAGGTAGGTATCCGAGGCCGCAAAGACAAAATCGGGTACTTTTTCTGCCCGGTACCGAAATGTGTGCTTGCCGTCTTTGGCCACGGCGATACCGCCCTTTTCGCGGTCGGCGGTGGTCACCACGTTCACGATTTGGTCGGAGGTGCGGGCGCCTTTGTACCGGTCCAGGTACTCGGTCGTCAGGATTTGCTCGGGATTTTGCCAAACGCCCGTCGCCCAAACCAGGTGACTGGCGGGTACAGTAACTTCCACGTCAAAATTGCTGAAATCGTTGTAAAACTCTTCCTTGCCGGTGTAGTCGGCTGTATCCCACCCGTCGATGTCGTCGTACACGGCGATTTGCGGATACCAATAGGCCACCATGAAACTGGTTTTAAAGTAGGTTCCCTCGCGAATGTGCGTTTTTTCGGGAATCAAATAACTCCAGGTAATTTCCAGACTGAGATTTTGTTTCGATTCCAGGCCGTTCGGAATCCGCAAGGTCGCGTTGGTGCCCCGCACGGTAGGTTTTACGTCCTGCCCGTTGATGCGGACCGTCGTTAGTCGCACGATGGTGCTGTCCTTGAGGTCGATCGGGTCAATGCTCCGGTCGTCGCGGGGGCTGTTTTTGTCGAAAATATTTGGGTACAGCCGGACAATCAGATTCTGTAATTTATTCGGACTTTCGTTGGTGTACGTCACCGTTTCACTGCCCGAAATCTGCCGGGTGGTCGGGTCGAGTTGTACCTTGATTTTATAGTCCGAATGGTTCTGCCAGTAGCTGGCTCCCGGCCGGCCGTTGGGGTTCCGGCTACCTTTCTCGTAAGCCTGCTGAATTTCCCGCGTCACGCCGAGGTTCTGGACGTCCTGGGCCAGCGCGGCGGTCATCGTCAAGGTGCTCAGCGCTGCCGTGAGGAGTCGGTTTTTAGTAAAGATCATGCGGTTAAAGTTGAAATGTTTCCAAAAATACGGTGGGATAGGTGAGGAAACGGATTTAGGGCTTGACGATGTGGCGGCAATAGAATTCCGTCCGCTTGGAACCAATGCTTGGTAAATGTACAAAAGTTGATACTAAGAACTGAAGCTCGGTGGTATTCGTCGGCTGAAGTTGAATGGCGATTTGCCGCCGATTGTTATTTCGCCGCCCCGCCACATTACCAATGCAATGTTGCCTACAGCCATATTTCACGATTGGTCTATTAAATCTGTCAAGCGATTTCTGAAATTCAACCAAATATCATCTTTGTCAAAATCAGATTTGATTAGGTTCTTTTTATAGTCAGTGAGAACAGCTTTTAATCTATTAGCAAACTTTGTAGCGTTTATTTCTTTTGTTGCTGAGTCAAAATATTTTGCACTTATTTCTCTTGTGATTGTCCATCCTTTCCTTGTTTCTGCATTATGCAAAATGCCACATCTCACATTGTAATAAAAATCATTAGGAAGTCCGCCGTCTTCTTTACTTGCGATTGTCCCATCAACTTTTCGCCCTCCTGTTGCTAAATCAAGAAATCTACTTTCTGTTGTAAAAAAATGTCCGAAAGTTCTTCTACTTTCTTTACTTGTATCTTTAAATTGTTTTTCTTTAAATGAAACATAAGTCTCAATTAATAAACAACAGCTTGCCATTAAGGCAAATCCATTTTTATAATTTTTGATATAATCTTCATTTGGATATTCAAAAGGCTTTAGATAACGTCCATAAAACCTGTCAAAAATAAAAGTGGCAAGTTCGGTTTGCGCTTTAGCCAATAAATAGTCTTTACAGTTCTTTACTGTAATTTCTCGTCCTTCTGAAGAAATAGCTAATACTAAGTTGTCATTTGCCATTCGTTTGTTGATTTGGTTTGTGTCACTGGTTGTAAGTAACTAATAGTTTAGAATAACAAGTCACTTCCTTAATCTTCTTTAAGCTGCTGACTATCAGCTTAAAGAAGATTAAGGAAGGGTTTTTTTGTGTACATATAGTTTCTTAAGACCCAAAACATTTTTTCAAATACGAGGTCCCCTACTTCACCTCGTACACATTATCCTTCCGATTCGCGTCGGGAATCATGAGGCCGCCGAGTTCTACTTTTTTAATGGCTTTCGGGAAGGCTTTTTCTACGTTAAAATACGTCGTGCCATCCTGCCAGATGCGGGCCGTTTCGTTGAATTCATCGGTCGTGCCGTCGGCAAACGTGAACCGCAGGCGAACGGGTACGGGCAAATTTCCCTTGCGATCTACGCGGATTATGGTTGTTTTACCGCGCTTGCCTTTCGTGATGTTTCCCAGAGCTAAATCCGGGTAGCCTTTTTCAAAAAACCAGGGTTTCCAGTACCACGCTAAGTCTTCTTTCAGGGCATCGTTGAACGAATAAAAGAAATCGTAGGGCGTCGGGTGTTTGCCGTTCCAGCGGCGCATGTATTCCTGGAGTGTGGCTTTAAATTTGGCCTCGCCGAGCATATCTTTCAAAAACGTGTACGCCTGCGAAGGCCGGAAATACGAGGCAAACGTGTAGGAATTGCTCTTCAATTGCGTGGAGGGCACCATCATCGGCATATCCGATTCGCGCCCGGCGAAGTAGCTGTAGTACTGCGCGTTGGCTTGCTGGGGTTTGAATTTTTTCCCGTTGATGTCAAACTCGATGTCGTTGGGGAGCGTCTGCGCCCAGCCTTCGTCCATCCAGGCGTATTTGCGCTCGTTGATGCCCATGTAAAACGGAAAATACGTGTGGGCAATCTCGTGGGCCGTCACCTCGGCGGCTTCCTCATCGGGAAACGAACCGTCGTTGACGAACATCGGAAATTCCATCCCGCCGTGCCCGTTGAACACCGTCAGGTTGGGGTACGGAAACGGAATGCCGGGGAGGTTTTTCGAGAAATATTCCACCGACTGCCGGGAATACCGGGCCACCTCCCGGAAGTCTTTGGACGAGGGATGGTACACGGCGGCGACGGCGGTGCGCCGACCCGGTTCCACTTCCACGCTGCTGGCGTCCCAGAGGTAGGTATCTGAGGTAGCCCAGGCAAAATCCGGCACGTGTTGTGCCCGGAATCGGTACGTGTGGCGGTCGCCCGGCAGTACGATGCCGCCCTTGGCGCGGTCCGCTTCGGTGACGATACGCACAATCTGATCCGAGGTACGCGAGCCGGTGTAGCGGTCGAGGTATTCGGTTGCCAGGATTTGTTCGGGGTTTTGCCAAACACCCGTGGCCCAAACCAGGTGGCTGGCGGGCATGGTGATTTCGACGTCAAAATCGCAGAAATCGTTGTAAAATTCCTGCGGCCCCACGTAGTTGTTGGTGTCCCAACCGTCGATGTCGTCGTACACGGCCATTTGCGGGTACCAGTAGGCGACCATAAAACTGGTATTGAAGTACGTCCCTTCCCGGATGTGGGTCTTTTTGGGCAATGTGTAACTCCAGGTGACGTCGAGGGTAGCCGTTTTTTTCGAGTCCAGTTTCTGCGTGGCGATGTTGATAATCAGGTTGGTGCCATCGCGTTTGAGGCGGTTGGCGGGCCACTCCTGCCCATTCACGCGCACGATTTCGATGTTCACGCCCGTTTCGGTAATGTCTTCGGGTTCGATTTGCTCGTCGCGCTGGGCGTCTTTTTTGAAAATATCGGGGTACACCCGCAGCACCAACTGGGTCAGCGAGTTAGGGCTTTCGTTGGTGTACGTGATTTTTTCAGCTCCTTTCAAAACCCGCGTAGCGGGGTCGAGTTCAGCTTTAATCTGGTACTCCGAGTGATTTTGCCAGTAGTTGGCACCGGGCATTCCGTTGGGGCTGCGCGTACCGCGATCAAAGGCGGCCTGTACCTCGACGGGCACCATCAGGTTTTGAACTTGCGCCGTTGCCATCAGCGTCGTTACACTCAGCGCGCTTAGCAACAGTATTTTCGGGGGAAACTGCATTGAAAATCGGATTGGTGAAAAAGGAATCAAGTTTACGGCTTTTTCGACGAACTGGCGGTAGCCGCTGTCAACGCCAAGCCAGTTTTTTGGATGCGGTTCAACGGGATTTAAAAGTACAAAGGTTTGGGATGGCTATTTCTTAAAAAAACTTGACGCCGAAGCCAATCCTTCAACCCATAAAATCCTACAACTCCCCAATATCTTCGTTCCACAACTCCGGCTTGCGGACGATAAAGTCCCGCATCATCTCAACGCATTCGGGCAAATCGAGGTCCACAACCTCGACACCGTGCTGCTCCATGAATTCGCGCGCACCGGAAAAGGTCCGCGATTCGCCCACGATGACCTTCGGGATTTTGAACTGCACGATGGTGCCCGCGCGCACATAACAAGGCATGAGCCTGGAGTAAATCACCGTGTTGCGAAACGACCCGACGCGCCCGGCGTTGTTGAGGCAGTCCATTTCGCCGTGCAGAATCGGGTTGCTTTCCTGAACGCGTTTGTTGTGGCCCGAGGCCACGAGTCGCCCCTGTTTAACGAGCACCGAGCCAATGGGAATACCGCCTTCGCTCAAACTTTTTTGGGCCTGGCGGATGGCCTCCTGCATGAATTCGTCCATGAGAATTTTGGGTTAAAAAACTTCCCGAAAGTTAAACCCATTACGGAGTAATTTCGGGAATTTTGCGGCATGGTTCCGACAATTGAAACCCCGCGCCTTCGTCTCCGCTGCTTCGTCCACGGCGATCTTCCCGACCTGCACCGCCTCGATTCAGACCCTGACGTGATGCGTTACGTCATTCCAACCCGCACCTACGACGAGACAGCGGCGTATTTGCAGAAAATTCTGAAAAATTACGAAGACGGCAGCGGCCTCGTCCGGTGGAACGTGGAGGAAAAAGCATCCGGCGAATTCATCGGTGTGATTGGCCTGTTTCGCCTCGAAGACGACACCGACTGGGAAATAGGTTACCGGTTTTTCCAGAATTTCTGGGGCAAAGGCTACGCGACCGAGGCGTTGCGCACGGTGATTGACCACGCCTTTGAGAGCCGCCACGTGCCGCGCATCGTAGCCGTGGCCAACCCCGAAAACCAGGCTTCGTACCGGGTGATGGAAAAAGTAGGGATGCGCTTTGAGAAAATGGCCTTTTACTACGGCACTGACGTCCGGTTTTACGCCATTTATCCCAACTTTTCAAACCTTCAAACCCTCCAACCTTGCTGACCCTCAAACTGTTGCTGATGCCCGCCCTGATCGGCATAGTCACGCTCGTAGCCCGGCGCTGGGGCACCACCGTTGGCGGTTGGATCGCCGGACTACCCTGGGTTGCCGGGCCGATTTCGGTCTTTCTGGCGCTGGAGCAAGGGTCGCCTTTCGCCGCTCAGTCGGCGGTGCAAGCGCTGGCGGCGGTGCTGGGAATGCTGGGGTTTTGCCGGATTTACGTCGCGATGGCCCCGCGTTTTTCGTGGCCCTGGTGTTCGCTGGCGGGTTTTGCCGTGTACCTGGGCACGGCCTGGATGCTGAGTAAAATTCCGCTGATACTGGCACCCGTGTACGCCGTGGTACTGCTGGGCGTGGTGCTGACGTTGCGCAGTTTTCCGCATCCCGACGCGCCACCCGCCCGGCCAGTGCCCGGTTTTGACCTGCCGCTGCGCATGGCCGTTGCCACGGGTTTTGTGATCGCGGTGACCAAAGCCGCCGAGTGGCTCGGCCCGGCCTGGAGTGGGTTGTTGACGCCTTTCCCGATTATGACTTCCATCCTGGCGGCGTTTACGCACCAACAACAGGGCTGGCAGGCCAGTGCCCGGATTTTACGCGCCCTCCTCGCGGCGATGTTTGGCTTCGCGACATTTCTTTTGGTCGTGGCCTGGTGGCTGCCGGGGCATTCGCTTTGGGCGACGTACTCGTTGGCAGTCGGCATCACCATCGGCGTCAATGCGGGGGTATTTTGGGTGATGCGGCGGTGGCCAGCGGCCTTACGGCTCTAAGCGCACTGGCCCCAGCAACCCCGATGGCATGGGGGGTTCTTTCGAGGCGTCGAAGGGTTGGTAGCGAATGTTGACGATGTTGATGTCGTAAAATTTCTTCCAGCCTGGCTGCAGGCGGTCGTGGAGCCGCATATAATTAAAGGAAAGATTAGACACCTTCACGTCCAGCGTATTGCCCTGTTTTCTCAGCAGTCCCTTCGGCACTTCCACGTCGTAGGGCAGGCACCAGGCCGTACCGATGTCTTGCCCGTTGAGTCGTACTTCGGCCACTTCGCGCACGTCGCCGAGCGAGAGGCGATGGCTACGCTCCAAGGCCGACGATTCGGGCAAATCGAAGGTCAGCGCGTAGCGGGCCGTTCCGGAAAAATAGGCAGCGGTATCGCCTAGGGTCGTCCACGAGGTCAACGTTGGTAACCGGGCCGGCGGGGGCAGACCCGGTTTCCCGGCGACAAATTCCAATTGCCATTCACCGGTTAGTTCCACGCCTTTCGCGCCCGATGCTGCCTGAACCGGGACCGACCTGGCCGGAACCGGACTGCCCGTCAGAAAACACGATTGGCCCGGCAGCAGCGACAGGAAAAAACTCATTTTCTCATCGGCTCCCCGCCGGGCGAGTAGGGCCATCGTGCGGTCGGTGAGCGGGTCGTACCGCTGCACACTGCTGACCGGCACAC
>JAJAZB010000395.1 GCA_026785975.1 Cytophagaceae bacterium
CGGTTCGACAGGAAGCCCAGGTCTGGGGGTTGGCTAAGGACGAATTTACCGACAACGACAACTTTCCGTATCGGTTGTACATCCGGGAAGCCCGGCGGATTATGAGCAATGTGGTTTTTACCGAACAGGATACCTACCAGGCTCCTCATTCGATTCGTAGTGTGCTCAATCCCAATGCCATTGCCATTTGCGATTATGCGCTCAACTGTCACGGCGTGTCGGCACCTGGCCCGGTGTATGCCGACATGACGGAGGGTGATTTCAGTCACACACCTTCCCCCTTTCAAATTCCATACGGGGTGATGCTGCCCAGGAAGTTTGACAACCTGCTGGTGCCCGTCGCGATTTCATCGAGCCACGTGGGTTTTTGCGGCATTCGACTGGAGCCCGCCTGGTCGGCTCTGGGGCAGGCCGCTGGCTTGGCGGCTCATTTAAGTATCAAAAATAGCCGTTCGGTACGTGATGTAAACGTAGCTGATTTACAGGCGCTTCTGCGTAAAAATAAGGCCCAACTCATTTACGTAAGCGACGTCGGTGCCGATTCGCCTTACTTCGAGGCCGTGCAGTATTTTGGTTTAAAAGGCTTTTTTCATGACCTCTACCCCTTGGAGGAAATCAATATTGTGCCGTTGAAAATACTAAAGTTACAGTACCGGGACGCGGCTCTATATCACAATGTCGAGCCCGAAAAAGCACTGAACGAAGGGCTGGCGAAGCAGTGGATTAGCCAATTACCCGCTCCGAAACGCAGCGGGGCTACGCAACTTTACGCATCTCAAAAATGGAATCGGGGTGAATTTCTAAAGGCGTTGTTGTCCCAAATCAAACCATAATTCGTTTGAACGACCAGACTTAATCGCCGAGACTTCCTCAAGGCCAGGGTCTTCCTGTCGCTGTCGCCCCTCATCCCACGGACGACCGGAAAAATCACCTGGTTATCCTGCCCACTACGCCCTGAAAAGGGTTTAAGGTCACCGTGAAGCCGTTAACACCAACGGAGGTAAGCGCCACGGGTTGCCCCGACTGCGTGTCGAGCATCGTTAGTTTGGCTCCTGGCCGAACTTTTACGGAGGAATCGAGCGTAACGGTCGTCGTCTGAGCCTGATCGCTGAACGAAATCAGGGCCATAACCGACTGGCCTTTCAGGCTTCGCAACCCACTGAAGACGTGCGGGTTGTTGCAGTTTACCCGCTCCAATTCCACATCCCCCGATACCAATTCAGGAAACTGCTTTCGGAGCGCAAACAGTTTTCGGTACGCTTCGTACACGCCGGGTTCGTCGTCCGGACTTGGGCGATTTTTAGGATCTCCGGCGAACACTTCGGGGATGCCAAAAAAAGCGTGAACGGCTTCAAAAGCCATAAACCGGGGCGTGTATCCGCCAAAATGATAGAACCAGGAGGTGTCGTGATTCCGCGCGTAGAAAACCCGGTTGGCGCCTTTGGGCAGCAGTTCGTACACGGCCTCAATGTGGCGTTTGTACTCGGCGGCGGTGTACGTCCCCCCTTGCATTTTCTCCAGTAAAAGCGGCACGGCTTCCGTTTGGTTGTCGTGCGCAAAATTGCAGACCGAGTAAAATACCGGCCCAAAAACCTCACTGAGCAGTACCGCATCCGGGTTTTTCTGGCGTAAGGCACTCAGCATGGCCCGCATCAGTTCGGGTGCGGCCGAGCCGTCCCGGTAAGCCGGGTAGGGAACCGCCGGATTCCAACCGGCTCCCTTAAACGTGGCCGCATCGACCCGGTAACCGTCATTTCCGTATTCGCGCTGATCGTGCAGCACTACATCAACCATGTATTGCTGGTAGGCCGGATTGGCCCAGTCGGTCGTGACGCTTTTCCAGGTTGGATGCAGGGCGAGTTCGCCCCCTTCGTTGCGCACAAACAACTCGGGTCTCTGCTGAATCAGGGGTGACTTTTTACTGAAACCGTGGATCACCATGTCGAAAATAACCTTAAGTCCCAGGGAATGAGCGGTTTTCACCAATACTTTGAGGTCGGCCGGGGAGCCAAACCGGGAGTCAACCTTAAACAGATCGACCGGGCTGTAGCCACCTTCCCAGTGGGGCATCAGGTAGATCATGGTAAAACCGGTTTTTTTGTAGACCGGCAACCGGGCGGTCAGTTCCTTCAACCCGCCTTTGTAATACGTGGGATAAACTTCCAGAATAACCTGGCTTTTCACCCAGTCCGGGGTGGCCACGTCGCGCGGCATCGTTCGGGCCACCATCCGACGGTAGGCCCCCATAATTTCAGTTGGGGATTCAGCTAATTCCACGCAGTGGGTATCCGATTCAACCGCCATTTGGGGCAACAAATAGTAGGCTCGTTTATCGTCGTGGCGACAGGTAATGGTTTGTCCGTTTCCCTGAATGGCGGTCGTATAGGCCACCTCGCCCCCCGTAACCATCCAGCTACCCAGTACCGTCTTGCGATTCTTGTTTGCCAACATAAACAGCCCGAAACCCGCATCCGGGGCACTGTGGAAGTTGATTTTCTTCGCTTTTAGCGAATCATACGGAGTATCCGGTGCGACAAACGTCGTGGTGAAAAAAGGACCGGGGATGGTCACGGTATTCTCGCTTTTCGGCCCGATCATCGCACCCGGCAACTGAAACCGGAAGCCATCAAAATGCTCTTTCAAT
The DNA here is from genome assembly GCA_026785975.1 of Cytophagaceae bacterium. GTDB lineage: Bacteria > Bacteroidota > Bacteroidia > Cytophagales > Spirosomataceae > JAJAZB01. Next base: position 2,645 of record JAJAZB010000395.1, read on the forward strand.
CCTGGTCGGTTGCGAATCAGTCGCGCCCAGCGTTCCAGCCGTTTTTGTTGGGGGAAAAGTCGGTAGGAACTTGTCAGTTCGTAGGCGTAACCCGTTCCCTGAGGCAGTACGCCCACTGTAACGGACAAAACGCACCCCTGCCGATCTTTATCAATGGCAATCGTCTTTCTCAAAAACGTAGCCCCGTGTTTAGCGATTAGGTGAACCCCGTCGATGCTGAAATCCAGGGCCGGAAACGCTTGATCGGGCGTTAGCAAATTACCCGGTACGGGTTTATCCGTCCACGACGTCCATTCCCCGGTCCGCTTATCGACGTGTAGCTCCTCGTAGGCATTGCCAAAAACAAGGTCCTGGTCGGTTTCCCGGCTGTAAATGTTCAGATAAATTGGGGTGTCGTCCAGAAAAGCGGCGCACAGGATTAGAGAAATCAGGCCAATCAGCCAGCGGATGGGTTGCATGGATAAGAGTTTTAGGACGGTGCAGCCTCACCCCCGGCCCCTCTCCGGTGGAG
>JAJAZB010000396.1 GCA_026785975.1 Cytophagaceae bacterium
ACTCTACGCCAACATCGAGTTCGACGCGCCTTCGAGCGAACTCTGGTACGAGAAAAATCCGATTTCATAGTCTAATTCCTGACGGCAAGCGAAGCCGAATTTCGTATCTTCGCTCCCCGGAATGGAAAAGAACTTCGTTGTATCGGCCCGCAAGTACCGGCCCGTCACCTTCGACCTGGTGGTGGGGCAGGAACACATCACCACAACCCTCAAAAACGCCATTCGCACCCAGCACCTGGCGCAGGCGTTTTTATTCTGCGGTCCGCGCGGCGTGGGCAAAACGACGTGCGCCCGGATTCTGGCGAAGACCATCAATTGCCAGCGCCTCGACGACCACGTGGAGCCTTGCGGGGAGTGCGACAGTTGCCTGGGCTTTCAGCAGAACCATTCGCTGGATATTTACGAACTCGACGCCGCCTCCAACAACTCCGTCGATGACATTCGGAATCTGGTCGATCAGGTGAGGTACCCGCCTCAGATGATGGAAAAGAACCCGAAGGCGAAGAAAGTGTACATCATCGACGAGGTGCATATGCTTTCCACGAGCGCGTTCAACGCGTTCCTGAAAACGTTGGAGGAGCCACCCAGCTACGCCATTTTCATTTTGGCCACGACCGAAAAACACAAGATTTTACCGACGATTCTGAGTCGCTGTCAGATTTTTGATTTCAACCGGATTCAGAACCGCGACATCTCGGAGCACCTCGCCAAAATCGCCGACAACGAGGGCATCGGCTACGAACCCGACGCCCTCGAACTCATCGCCCAGAAAGCCGACGGCGGGCTACGCGACGCGCTGTCGATGTTCGATCTGAACGTGACGTTCTCGAAAGATGGGACGTTGCGCTACGCCGAGGTACTCGACAACCTGCATATTCTCGATTACGATTACTACTTCAACATGACCGACGCCCTGCTCCAGCAGCAGACCGGTCAGGCTTTTTTACTGTTCGACGAAATTCTGCGGAAGGGCTTCGACGGTCACCAGTTTGTGGTTGGGCTGCTCGAACACTTCCGCAACCTGCTCGTTTGCAAGGATGCCGCCACGGTCCGACTGCTGCAAGTCACCGAAAACGTGCAGCGACGCTACCTGGAGCAGTCGATGCGGGCACCTTTGTCGTTTCTCTTTTCTGCCTTGAGCGTGGGAAGCCAGTGCGATTTGAATTACAAGCAGGCAAAAAACCAAAAACTGCACGTCGAGATTACGCTCCTTAAGTTGGCGCATTTACCCGCCGTGCTCAATCTCAACGCCCTACCCGCACCCGTCAGTGGGCACACAAACGGCGCGGAGGTATCTACGCCGAACGGCACTGAAAAAAAAAAGCCCGAGTCTGAAGAGAGAGGACAGAGGGTAGAGGAGAGTGGAGAGAGTGGGGTTGTTCCCCCACCGCCATCCGTGGCTCGCCCGGCGCGGCTCAAAAGCACGGTGGATATTACGGGTACGGCGGCAACCAACTCCGGTACGGCCACGCTCAACGCCACGACTGAGCCGGAAGTCCGGTACAGCAAACCGTACACATTTGAGGCGTTGCAAGCGGCCTGGGCAGAATTTGTTCAGAAACGCGAGGCGGTGGGTCGGGCGAGCGAGGCGGTGATTTTAACCCGCGACATCAAACTGGAGGGTCACGTGATTCAAATCGGCCTCGACAACCCGTTGCAACTCGATTTACTGTCTGATTTTAAAGCGGACCTTCTTCAATTTTTGCGCGAAGCCCTGCAAAATTCCGCCATTCAACTCCACGCCTTCGTGCTCGATACGCCTACTCAGCGAATGCCCTACACGCAGGCGGAGAAGTTTGCGTATTTGGCCGAAAAGAACCCGACGTTGCACGAGTTGAAGTCGGCGTTGGGGTTGGATTTTGATTATTGAAAACGCGCCGGTTATTTTTAAATGCCCTGAGACAACCGAGTTTATTGCCAAGGATTGAGAAGGAAGCAGGCATTTGACTAAAAAATGGGAGGGTTGCCCCCATTTGGGTAAAAATTTTCCCAAGCGCTTAGGCTAATTGCTCAAAGTCCCGTTGGAATAAGAATTTTGGCAATATCGCACTTGATTTCTTGTTCAACTCCTCATCTCACCGTTCCATGAAACGCTTATTGATTTTCGTCGCCATCGTGTTTGCCTGCTTTATTATCTACGCCGTAGTTGGTAGTCTGATGACCGGCAACACGCCCGATAAAAAGCAAGGCATCGGTGCAACCAACAGTGCTGACTCGACTCAGGTTGTCGCCGATGATACCCTCCGCCGATAATCAGATTCCCATTCACTAAAAATAGCCGGGAAACCCGTCAGGATATTCGAGATTCACTCGACGCTGACGGATTTCCCGGCTATTTTTTTAAGGCCGATTAGTTTACCATAACCCTCGATGTACTATCGGTTTGACATGGGGCGGCCATCCTCGTTTTCATCGGCTTTCTTCATTTCCCGCACCGAAATGTTGTGCAACTCCGATTGCTCGGTTCCGCCGAGTTTGTCGTCCTGATCGTGGTCGCGCTCGGGTACTTTTTCTTCGCCATCGGTCACGTCACTAGTCGTATTGGGCGTGGTATCCGAGGTTTCGGCACCCAGGATAACGTTTTCGTTGGCCTGGGTGCTGCCGCGTTCCGACGGCAACGGGGGTTGGTCGCCGGGTTGGTTGGAAATGCTGGTACTGCCGGGTCGTATCATGATTTTTGAAGATTTAGTTGTTGAGAATACTAAGGCACTGTTTTCAAGAAAACCGTGCCAGTGAACCCATAGCCAGTACGCGAATAAAGTTTAAACAGGTTATCGGGAAACAAAAAAAGAACCCCGCAGGGGTTTACCCATTTGGGCATTCCTGCGGGGTTTGCTGGTTTTTACTCCGGCTTTTTTACTGCGGCGGCCCGCCCGATGCTTTCTCTTTCGCATTCTTGTCCACCTTTTTTAGCATGACGAGTTCGCCGTCCTTGAGTCGTTTTGACACCACCAGAAATGGCCCCGACACAATCTCTTCGCCCGCTTTCAGCCCTTCGGTGACCTCGATGTTCTCGAAATCACTGATGCCGGTTTTCACTTTGCGCATCTCGACTTTATCGCCTTTGTGAACAAACACCACTTCCTGCGGCTTATCGGCCGACCGGGGTTTCGGCGTGTTCGTATTGGTAGTTTGTGCATCGTCACCGGGTGGGGTTTCGCCATCGGCGGGTGCATTGGTTTGGTCGCCGCGCGTCGTTACGGCGGCAATGGGCACACTCAGTACCCCCGGCTTGCGGTCGGTGATGACTTCGACGGAGGCCGTCATGCCGGGCCGGAACGGGAACGATTTCTTGTTTTTACGGTCGATCAAATCGCGGTAGGACTGGCGCAGAACCCGAATTTTCACCTCAAACTCGGTGACCGCATCGGTCGAACTTGCCGCCGCGCTGAGTGACCCGCTACCGTTGGCCGTGTTGGCCATTTCGGTCACGATGCCCTTAAATTTCCGGCCCGAGTACGTGTAGGCATCCACGTCGATGACGACACTGTCGCCCAGGCTCACCCGCACGATGTCGTTTTCGTTGACATTCACGCGCACTTCCATGTTGTTGAGGTTGGCGATGCGGAGCAGTTCGGTGCCGGCCATTTGCGAAGTACCCACCACCCGTTCACCCAGTTCGACGGCCAGTTTGGAAATCGTGCCGCTCGATGGGGCGTAAATGGTCGTTTTCCGTAAATTCTCGTTGGCCTCCCGCAATCCGGCTTCCGAACTCTGCACGTTGAACCGGGCCGCCTCCACGTTGGCTTTGGCCGACTCCAGATCTTGCCGGGCCACGCGGTAATTGGCCTCTGCCGTTTCAAAATCCGAGTCCGAAATCACTTTGTCGGCGTAGAGTTTTTTGCTCCGGTTGTAATCGGCGGTGGCGCGTACCAGCCGGGCGTCGGTTTGGGCCTGGGCCGAGCGCGACTGCTCGTAGCCTGCCTTCGTCTGGTTGACGTTGGCGCGGGCGCGGGCCAGCACCGACTCGTAGTTGTCGGGGCGGATTTTTAGCAAAAGTTGTCCTTCCGTCACCGAATCACCCTCGGCCACGTACAGACCGATGATTTCGCCGGGTACGTCGGGCGTGATTTTGATTTCAACCTCGGGTTGCACCTTGCCCGAGGCACTCACGCGCTCGGTGATGTCGGTGCTACCGACTTTCGCGAACGTCACTTCGGTAGCTTTCGGCTTGCCAATCCAGCCCGCCGATTTAGCGACCATCAGCCCAGCGAGCAGGACCACGATAATGCCCCCGATTATCCACCAAATGCGGTTAGAAGAAGATTTTGCCATAAGAAAATAGGGTCAGGAGTAAGTAATCAGGAGGGAGTATTTTAAACCCTTTTTTCTACTGTACTCTTAAAAAGAGAGTGGTTTGTTTTGATAGAAATCCAGAATTTTCGTGCGGAGAATGTAATCGTACTTGGCCTGCACCTGGTTGACGCGGGCGCGGTCGAGGTTACTTTTTGCCAAATTATAATCGACCGAATTGATGGCTCCGGCGTTGAAACGGCTCTCCGACGCCCGGAAGGCTTGCTCCAACGCTTCGAGTTGAGTGGTGGTTGCGGTGTAGCGCTTGGTGGCCGCAACCATGTTGGTGTAGGCCTGCTCGATGGTTTGCCGGAGTTGCAGACGGGCATTATCGGATTGATAGCGCAGGTTTTGCTCGTTGATGCTGGCCCCCGCCACCCGCAGCCGGGACTGGTAGCCATTGAAAATCGGGATGCGTAGCCCCAGACTCACATTGACGTTGTAGTTGGAAGTCAATTGGTTAAAGTACCCGATGCGCTCGCTCGATACGGTGGGCTGCTGCGTGACAAACGTGATGGGCGTTGGTTGACCGTTGAAAATAACGGTGGCCGTTTGAGTCACGTCGATCAGGGCACCCAACACCCGGCGCTGGGCGACGCTGGAGTAATTGGTCGAGAAACTAAAGTTAGCACTCAACTGCGGATACAGCGACCCCCGCGCCACGTCGACGCCCCGGGCCGCGCTCTGCACCCGCAAATCAGCCGCCTTGACCGGAGCTTGATTGCCCACGGCGATTTCGTAAATCTGCTGGGGCGAGGCCCCGTAGTCGCCCTGCGGCGCGCCAAGACTCAACCGGCTGAGTGTCACGTCCTGGGTAGCATTGACATTGAGCAATTGCAGCAAATTGACCTCGGCAATGGCCAGGCTATTTTCGGCATTGACCACGGCAAGTTCGTCATTGGCGACCTGCGCGCGTAAATCAAACAAATTGGCCTGGGGCAACGATCCGGCCTGTACCAGGCGTTCCGTCCGTTGGGCTTGCAGGCGGCTCACTTCCACCTGACTGCGGGCAATGATAAGTTGGTCTTCAAAATTGAGAATCTGCACGTACCCCAACACCACGTTGAGTGCCACCTGATCTTTGGTTGCCTGAACATCCTGCTGGCTGGCCTGCACCGTCAGTTCGTTTTGCCGGATGGTATTCTGCAATTGCCCACCGGCAAAAAGCGTCACGTTCGAACTCACGTTGTAGCTGTTGAATGTAATCTGCTGATTGATAAAACTGTTGGTAAACGGGTCGATGCCCCGCCCGAAACTCGCACCCGGCCCGCTAATGTTGGCGTTGGCGTTGGGTAGCCGGTTGTAGCGGGCCTGGTTGAGGTTATTGCGACTGTTTTCGACCTGCAACTCACTTTGTTTTACCTGTAAGTTGTTGGCCAGGGCAATATCGATGCATTGCTGGAGGGTAAGCGACTCGCCCTCGCGGACGGAGGCTTGCACCCCCGGCACTTGGGCCATCAGGCCCGGCCCAGCCAGCAGACTCAGCAGCCCAATTCCAAAAAAAACTTTCTTCATACGGATTCCGCGTTTTGTGGTTCAATCTTACGAAGCCCCGGCCAACGGGCCTACGCGTTTAAGGACAAGCGGTGTAAAACGGCGATAAAGTCCCGGCTCCTGCCGGTTGGCGTAGGATGTATTTTGATCAAAAATCGGGATAACCCCCCATCGAAACAGGTACTTTCCCGTTAGTTGCTGTCGATAAGCGTATCTATCTTTGCGCTTTGTCAAACACATCGATTTTCCACTCTTTTTAATAACCCCACCTTTCAATCATGGTTCAATCCATCCGTTCAAAAGCCTCGCGCCTGACCGCCCTCTCCCTGTTATTGGTCTTTTCGTTGGTCATGTACCAATGCGGCGAAAAAAGTAGTGACGACCCGGCTCCAAGCAGTGCCAGCGTTGTAGGCACCTGGAAGATTACGGGGTTGACTATTTCTCCGGCGCAAAATGGAGTTAGCGATTATTTTGCCCTGCTTGTAGGTCTTGCTCCATGTTTTGCAGAGATACGCATCACGCTTAACAGTAATGGAACAGCATCTACGAGTATTCCAAGTGGCTGCGCTTTCGACGCTGATGACTTAACAGACCAAACCGGAATTGATAAAGACACGAAATGGGCAGTAAGTGGAAACAAGATCATTTTTACCGACAAAAGCGGCGGTAAAGAAGAGTATACCCTGAACGTGAGTGGCAGTACGATGAAGTGGAGTACTACGGAAAAAGATCCCACTGACGGCAAGACGTACACGACGACACTATCATTTACTAAAGTCTAAATCTGATTTTTAAACGATAGGCGTGGCACGGCTACGAAGCCAATGCGCAGAGCCGTGCCACGCCTATCGTTGTTTTTGCGTCCTCCGGTTCAGAACACCATGCCCCGCGACAGCCGTATCGCTTCGTAGATCATCTCCCCAAACTGCGTTCGAATATCCAACTGGCTAATCTTGCTGTTATTCCGGGTTGGATAAACCCGGTTCGCTAAAAAGATGTAGAGCATCTGTTGTTCAGGTTCCATCCAAACGAACGTGCCGGTGTACCCCGAATGCCCGAAACTGGCCGCGCTGGCGGATTTTGGCCCGGATAATCCTGGTTTTTTGCGGTCGGGTTTGTCGAAGCCGATGCCACGCCGGGCGTTTACCTCGACCGGAAAGGGATAGCCCGTCCACTGCTTCAACGTACTTTCCTGAATGTACCGCTTGCCGCCATACGTTCCACCGTTGAGGTACATCTGCATGAGTTTGGCCAGGTCGTTGGCCGTGCCAAACAGCCCGGCGTGCCCACTGATCCCGTCGAGCATGGCGGCGCCTTCGTCGTGTACGCGTCCGTGAATAAGGTTTTTGCGAAACAAAGAATCGTATTCGGTGGGTACCACACGGGTCAGGGGAACACTGCGGTAGGCATTGTACGTCAGTGAATTGGCCCCGAGCGGTTGGTAGAAATTCTGCTTCAGCCAGTCTTCCCAATTTTGCCCGGTCAGGCGTTTGATGATCTGCGGGTAGAGGTAGTACGACAAATCGCTGTACACGTAGCCCTGACCGGGTTTAACCGGTGACTCCTCAATTTGCCGGAAAATTGTCCGGTAGTACCGACGATGCAAAAACAGGTTGTCGGCCACCTGAACGGGGTAGCGGTGCGATTCCTTGTTGCTGAACGTGCGTCGTTTCCAGGTGCCGTTGGGATTGCGGGCTTCCTGCCAGAACGGAATCCAGGCTTTCAACCCCGACTGGTGAGTGAGAATATCGATCATTCTCAAACCGGCCTTGTTCGACTTTCGCCAGGCGGGAAACAACTCCCCCAGCGTCATGTCGAGGCGGAATTTGCCTTCGTCCTGCAACTTCATCAACGCCAGCACCGAGGTACTGACTTTGGTGACGGAAGCCAAATCGTACACATCCGTTTCGAGTACTGGCTGGTTGCCTTCGTAGGTGTGCTTGCCGTAAGTTTTCCTGAAAATTACTTTACAATCCTTCGCCACCAACACCGACGCGCCGGGGTACGCTTTGGCCGTAAGGCCCTGATTGACAATCGAATCGAGGCGGGCGGCCAGGAGTTTTGAGTCGATGCCAACTTCTTCGGGCAAGGTGTACTTGAAGCGATTGAGGGCTTGGGTAGTCAAACCCATGCCCAGGACGTAACGTTGGTTGACGGTCACTGGCAAACGACCGCTCAAGCCCGTAGCCCCAAAAATGGCTTGCGCGGCCAGTTCCTGGGTAACGGGTGTTTCCTGGTAGGCCACCAGCAAGGCGGGAACGGCTTCCAAACTGGTCAGTTTATTCAGCGTGTAGGGATTGCCAAACAGCGCGTAAACGGCGTTGGGTAACGCCGAGAAATCAGTGATGAGTTTCACCACTTCAGGTTTCGGAGTTGCTGCCGGGCGAATGCCCAAGCCGTGAATACCCACCAGCACGAGGTCATACGTAGCGAGTTGTTGCTTCAGGCGGGCCACTGCTTTACTGTCAGCGGCGGTGGGTAGCAGGTTGAAATGATCCATCGGCGCGTAGTTGGCGGCCATTTGCTGGAAAGCCGTCACCGATGAACTTCCGAGGGAAAGCGTGGCGATTTTCACCGAGCCTAATTCTTTGATAGGCAATCGGTTATCCCGGTTTTGCAACAGCGTCAGTGCGTTTTCGGTCAGGGTGCTGGCCAGCAATTCGGAGCCTTTGGGATTCAAATCTTCAATCAGGTTTTTAATCGGAATGGGTTGGTACCGATCCAGGCCCGCCCAGGCTTTTGCCGTCAGGATACGCCGGACTTTGTCGTCGAGTTCGGCCATCGTGATGCGTCCTTCGGCGAGGGCGTATTTGATCGCGTTGAACGTGCCGGGCACGTCGGTAAAGGTTTCGAGCAAATCGTTTCCGGCCATTAAAGCCCGCACCTGGGCTTCGCCGTTGGGGAAATATTTGGTAACGCCCTGCATTTCCATCGCGTCGGTGAAAACCAAGCCTCTGAAACCCAGTTCACCGCGCAACAAATCCGTAACGACCGGGCGGGATAGCGTCGTGGGCAGGTTGGGCGTGGGATCGAGCGCGGGAATACTCAGGTGGGCGATCATCACGCCGTTGAGGCCGCGTTTGATGAGTTCGCGAAAAGGATACAATTCCAGTGAGTCGAGCCGGGCGCGACTGTGGTTGATGACCGGCAAATCGGCGTGGGAATCGACATCGGTGTCGCCGTGGCCGGGAAAATGCTTGGCCGAAGTAATGATGCGTTCCGCCTGCATCCCGCGCATATACGCTGTGGCGGCGGCCAGCACGGTGCGCTTGTTTTCGCCAAACGAGCGAAAATTAATGACGGGATTGTTGGGATTGTTGTTGACATCGACCACCGGCGCGTAGTTGACGTGTACCCCCAACCGCCGACACTGCCGCCCGATTTGCCGACCCATTTGGTAAATCAGCGCCGTATCGGCCCGGTCGGTCGCCCCCAGCGTCATGGCGTACGGGTAGCGCGTCGTGGAGTCGAGGCGCATGGTGAGACCCCATTCGAGGTCCATGCCCACGAGCAGCGGAATTCTTGATTCCGCCTGCAACTCATTGATCAGCACCGACTGCCGAGTCGGTTGATTAGCAAAAAACACAAAGCCACCGACTTTGTATTCCCGCACCCAACTCAACAGTTTTTCGCGCTCGTAGGGCACATTTGTGAAATTGCCGCGCGGCATGAGCAATTGCCCGATCTTTTCGTCGAGCGTTAGCCGGGTGAATACGCTATCGACCCATTTCTGGTTCGCCCCGGCGAAAGGCGTTTGGGCGTTTGCGGTGAAAAACAGAGGGTAGAAAAGACAGAGGGTAACGAGCGGGAGGTAACGTTTGGCTGCGCTGAATCTTGATTTCATTCGGTAAAGCATTTGACCTGTTTAGGATTCTGGAAAATACATATTCTTTGTCATCCCGAGGAACGAGGCGGGCCCCCGCGGGCGGGCCGGGGTGGGTGGGGGCCCCCCGCGGGGCCCCCGGGGGGCCCGCGGGGCGAGGGGCGGGGGGGGGGGGGGGG
>JAJAZB010000397.1 GCA_026785975.1 Cytophagaceae bacterium
ACCGCAAGGGTTGCCCCTACGAGTAACATCCGTTAGATTTCAACCCCTAAAACCCTTTTTAAACCTTAGCCAAAAATGAATATCTCGGGCGCAGTAATTCTAGTTACTGGTGGGGCTTCGGGCCTGGGTGAAGCTTGCGTCCGACGCTTTGCCCAAAGTGCCCAAGTGGTAATTCTGGATCTGAACGAACAAAAAGGTCAGGCACTGGCCGCAGAGTTGGGGGAGCGGGTTACCTTTGTCGCCACAAACGTAGGCGATGAAGCATCGGTACAAAAGGCCGTCGATGAAGCCATTCAGCGTTTTGGTTGCATCGACGTAGTGATTAATTGCGCTGGTATCGCCCCACCCGCCAAGACCATCGGCAAGGAAGGTCCCCATCCGCTGGAATTATTCAAAAAAGTCCTGGATGTTAACCTCATCGGTACGTTCAACGTCATCCGGCTGGTGACCTGGGCCATGAGTAAAAACACCCCGAATACCGAAGGCGAACGCGGCGTCATCATCAATACGGCCTCGGTCGCCGCGTTCGATGGGCAAATGGGTCAGGTCGCTTATTCGGCCTCCAAAAGCGGAATCGTCGGCATGACTTTACCCATTGCCCGCGATCTGGCCCGCAACGGCATCCGAGTCGTTACCATTGCGCCGGGCCTGTTCCAGACGCCCCTGTTCGATGGCTTACCCGCCGAAGCCGTCGCCTCGCTGGGACAGCAGGTACCTTTTCCGCCCCGCCTGGGTCGCCCCGACGAGTACGCGCACCTGGCGCAGAGTATTATTGAAAATGTAATGCTCAACGGCGAAACGATTCGCCTGGACGGCGCGATCCGGATGGCACCTAAATAAATAAATGCTGAATGTTGAATTCTGAATGAGGGAAAGAGGTAAAAACAAAGAATTGGGAAATTTGCCTTTCTATTCAGCATTCAGAATTCAGCATTCTTTGAAGTTCAGCATTCAGCATTCAACATTCAGAATTCAGCATTTCAATTAAGATGGCAACCACAACCGACATCAAAAACGGCCTTGTTATCGAGTATAACAATGATCTGTACCAAATCACCGAATTTCAACACGTGAAGCCCGGCAAAGGCCCGGCTTTCGTTCGTACTAAACTCAAAAGTCTGGCCAGTGGCCGTGTGATCGATAACACCTTCAACTCCGGCGCGAGTATTTACCCGGTTCGGGTCGAGCGCCGTAAGTTTCAGTTTTTGTACAAAGACGAAGTCGGCTATAATTTTATGGACAACGAGAGTTTCGAGCAAATCAGCCTCGATGCGAAACTCCTGACGGGGGCCGACCTGATGAAAGAAGGCCAGGAAGTCGAAATCCTGATCAACACCCAGAACGATGCCCCCCTCACCTGCGAAATGCCGCCGTTCGTTGAATTGACCGTAACTTACGCCGAACCCGGCATGAAAGGCGACACCGCCAACTCGCCCCGTAAACCCGTCAAGGTCGAAACTGGAGCCACCATCATGGTGCCGCTTTTTATTGAACAGGACGAGAAAATCCGGGTCGATACCCGCACCTACGATTACGTTGAACGAGTGAAGTAACGGCAAATCAGTACCAAGTCTTAAGTACCAAGCACCAAGACTAAATACATGGTACTTAAGACTTTGTCCTTGGTACCTAAGACCCGAAAAAATATGGAAACCAAAGAAATTCAGAAACTGCTCGATTTCATCGCTCACTCGGGTTTGGACGAAGTGAGTATCGAAACCAGCGAGTTGAAAATCAGCGTAAAACGCTACGGCGGTACCGTTTCGGCCGCGCCCGTTGCGGCTTCAATGCCCGTTGCGACGGCACCCGCGCTAACTCCGGCGGCGGTTCAGCCCGTAAGCCCCGTGGCCTCGCCCATAACTCCTCCGGCGCTGCCTTCCAATGTCATCACGGTCAGGTCGCCCATGATTGGTACGTTTTATCGCTCGTCCGGCCCGGAATCGCCGCTGATGGTGGAGATTGGCGACGAAATCAAGCCGGGCAAAGTGCTCTGCATCATCGAGGCGATGAAATTATTCAATGAAATTGAATCGGAAGTGTCGGGTAAAATCATAAAAATTCTGGTCGAAAACGCCACGCCCGTTGAGTTTGACCAACCGCTGTTTCTTGTTGAACTCGTTTAACAGTAATCAGTTATCAAGAATCAGTGATCAGGGGATTCATTTTCCTCCCACTGAATTTGGCCTGATAACTGGTTACTGATTACTGATCACTGAAGTTCATGTTCAAAAAAATACTCATCGCCAACCGGGGCGAGATCGCCCTGCGCATCATTCGGACCTGCCGCGAGATGGGCATCAAAACCGTCGCCGTTTTCTCGACCGCCGACCGCGAGAGCCTGCACGTGCGCTTCGCCGATGAGGCGGTGTGCATCGGCCCGCCGCCCAGTCGGCAATCGTACCTGAGCATCCCCAACCTGATTTCGGCAGCCGAAGTAACCGGCGCGGATGCCATTCACCCCGGTTACGGATTTTTGAGCGAGAATGCGGAATTCTCGCAGATTTGCGCCGATTACGGCATCAAATTTATCGGCGCTACCGCCGAGCAAATCAACGCGATGGGCGATAAGGCCACGGCAAAAGCCACGATGCGGGCCGCTGGAGTACCCATCATTCCCGGTTCGGAAGGTTTGATCGACACCGTTGAAGAAGCCATCGAATTGGCGAAAGATATTCGGTACCCCGTCATCATCAAAGCCACGGCGGGCGGGGGCGGGCGTGGAATGCGGATCATTCGCGAGGAAAGCGAGTTCGAAAAACTCTGGATCGACGCCAAAACCGAAGCAGCGGCGGCCTTTGGCAACGATGGAATGTACCTGGAAAAGTTTGTTGAAGAACCCCGCCACATCGAGATTCAGATCGTTGGCGATCAGTACGGCAAAGTTTGCCACCTCTCCGAGCGGGATTGCTCCATTCAACGCCGCCACCAGAAGTTGGTTGAAGAAACGCCCTCGCCCATCATTACGCCCGAATTGCGCCAGAAAATGGGCGATGCTGCGGTGAAAGGTGCCTCGGCCATCGGGTACGAAGGCGCGGGTACCGTCGAGTTTCTGGTGGATAAAAACGGTGACTTTTATTTCATGGAAATGAATGCCCGGATTCAGGTCGAACACCCGATTACGGAAGAAGTGACTGATTTTGACTTGATTAAGGAACAAATCAAAGTTGCTTCGGGCGTTCCGATTTCCGGCCAGAATTACACCCCCAAGCTCTACGCGATGGAATGCCGCATCAACGCCGAAGACCCCGCCAACAACTTCCGGCCCTCGCCCGGTAAAATTACCAATCTGCATTTTCCGGGTGGCCACGGTGTGCGCATCGACAGCCACGTGTACGCGGGCTATACCATTCCCCCCAACTACGATTCGATGATTGCCAAAATCATCGTCACTGGGCAAAGCCGCGAGGAAGTCATCACGCGCATGAAGCGCTCATTGCAGGAATTCGTGATCGAGGGCGTGAAAACGACAATTCCGTTTCACATTCGGCTCATGGACGATCCGCAGTTCCAGGCCGGGCAGTTTACGACCCAGTTTTTGGAGAACTTTGATTTTTCGGGTTTGTAAGAACCAGTTTCTACAAGGTGATTTACAACTTGCGGGTGAAAACAGTCGCGCCCGAAATTGCCTCTGCGATGTCGGGTCCGATGTACCGTCTGACCATCGCCCTTGGTCAGACGGTACGTCGGACCCGACACCCCGTACGTTTGCAAAATTCTAAACAGTTTCTGCAAAAAAGTCCGTCTTGATACCAAGTACTCGGAGGGACGGACTTTTTTTTAGCCCCATCCCAACGAGTCTAGCAAGAACCTTAGGCGCAAACCAAGGCAATTCCGGCACAAATCTTGCGGGTTTTCCAGGGCAGAAAAGGGTCGTCTGCGCGTAGCCGTGTCTTCTTCATTTTCGGACGAAAATTACGTCGATTCCTGAAAAATGAGGGGGCGCGTGGCTAAACATCCTGCCCACCTGATTTCATGAGCCATTTTCTACGCCGGGGATTTTCCAACCTACCCTTCAGAAAATGGATAATCGCCATTGGAGGGTATTTATGCCTGATTGCTGACTTGCCGGGGCAGGCCCCTTTACGTAAAAATGAGCACCAAACCTGGGATCAGTACGTCGGGAAAATCCGACAGAAAACGACTCAGAATCGGGAAAAAGCCTTTGAAATGGCCCGAAAACAGGGCTGGGCGAGTACCCGGATTCTGAAAAATGGCAGGATTTTTGTGCTTCAGGGTCTCGACCTTCGTGGGCAGCCCATCTACCTTTCTACGCACGCGGCTACCGAAAATATTCTGGCCGCCCGCAGTACCCGCACCAGCGAATTGCACCCCGGCGGCGCGTCCGGTTTGAACCTGAGTGGCAGCGATGCCGCCGTCAGCAACCGGCTCGGCATCTGGGATGGCGGCCTGGTCCGGCCCACTCACCGGGAATTTACAACCCAGCGCATTTTACCCCAGGACACAGCATCTACCTTGAGCGACCACGCGACGCACCTGGCGGGAACGCTCATCGCCCGGGGGGCCAACCCGGTGGCCAGAGGGATGGCTTTTGGCGCACAGCTTAAAACCTGGGATTTCACCGACGACCTCGCCGAAATGACCAAAGCAGCCCCCACCCTGCTGGTTTCCAATCACTCCTACGGCATCGTGTCGGGTTGGGTGTTCAATCCCGACCGGCCTGGCAACGACGACAGCCGCAAGTGGGAATGGTGGGGCGACGACGGCATGAACAAAATTGAAGATTACAAATTCGGCTTCTACGATACCAAAGCGCGCGATTTTGACCAGTTGGCTTTTTTGCAACCCCAGTATTTAATCGTAAAATCGGCCGACAACAAGCGGTCTGAAAATGGCCCGCCCGCCGGAACGCCCTACTTTTTACGCAACACCAACCAGACCAGCACCGCTACCCGCAGCCGCAACGATGGCTACGACGTAATTCCCTCGGATGCCACGGCAAAAAACATCCTGACCGTGGGTGCTGTTTACCCGCCCGACGACGATTTTAGCGGTATCCGAATGACCGAATTCAGCGGTTGGGGGCCCGCCGACGACGGGCGCATCAAGCCCGATTTGGTGGGCGTTGGCGTGGGCATTACCTCAAGCAGTGCCGCCAGCGATGAGGCCTACACGATCTACACGGGCACCTCGGTGGCTACCCCCAACGTCGCCGGATCGTTGTTGCTTTTGCAGGAACTTTACGCCCGGCAAAACGGAAAATTCATGCGGGCAGCCACGCTCAAAGGCTTGGTGCTTCACACGGCTGAGGATGCCGGAACGCCCGGCCCCGATTACCAGTTTGGCTGGGGATTGCTCAATGCCCGCCGGGCCACCGACGTGCTGACGAATGCTCGCCAAAACCACCTGCTGCTCGAAAGCAGCCTGCGGCAGGGAAGTGCGTTTACGAAAGAAGTGATCGCCTCGGGCAACGCGCCGCTAACGGTAACGATTAGCTGGACCGATCCCGAGGGCACGCTAACCCCGCTGAAATCGGCGTACACCAACAGCCTGATTCCTAAACTAATCAATGACCTCGACCTACGCCTCAGCGACGGAACCACCGAATCGCTGCCCTGGATGCTTAACCCCCTGCGCCCCGCCAACGCCGCCCAAACCGGCAACAACATTCGGGATAACGTTGAACAAATTCTGATTACCAACCCTAAACCGGGTGCTAAATACACGATAACGGTTCGGCATAAAAACAACCTGCAAAACGGGAATCAACCCTTTTCACTCTTCGTTAGCGGCATTGGCAATGCGGATTGTGGCATTAAAGCCAGTGCGACCGCCAGCGGCAATACCGTACTTTGTATCGGTGGGTCGGTCAAACTAAGCGCCGGAACCGGCACGAATTACCGCTACCAATGGCAACGGGACAGCACGGATATTTCGGACGCAACGCTCCCGACGTACACCGCTGCCCAACCGGGTTTGTACCGGGCCGTGATTCGGTTGGGCAATTGCGCCGTGCCCACCGAAACCATTCACGTAACGGCCTCGGCGGTGAAAGCCGTTGTGGAACCCGCCGATAAAGTTCAGGTATGCTCCGGGCAAGTGGCTGTGCTTCGGGCCGTTACGCAGACCGATGCAACGTATCAATGGCTACGAAACGAGGCGGCTATTTTCGGCGAAACCGACCCAATCCTGCGGGTTGAGCAACCGGCGAGGTACGCCTTGCGCGTGACGTTGGGCGTTTGCCCGGCGCTTTCGGCACCAATCAGTGTAACCGTGGGCACGTTGAAAGTAAGGGCGGTCGTGCTGGGCGATTCGGTGCTGTGTCCGGGGAAAACGACGCAGTTGAAAGCCGATGCCGGTGCTGGTTTTACCTACCAATGGTTGAAGGATAAACGAGAAATAAAAGGTGCCACGGAAGCCAGTTACGAAATCCGCGAGGTGGGCGGGTATGCGGTGCGAATCGCCACGACCGGCTGCCAGGCCCAATCGAAGCCAGTGCAAATTCGGGTGCGGGATCTCCAGGCGTTCGTCGTGGCGAAGGGCAAGCCGCAGATTTGCCCCGATAAACCGGTGCTGCTTTCGTCCAACACGGGCACGGGGTATCGGTACCAGTGGTTACGAAACGGTGAAATCGTACCGGGTGCCGAACGCGCCAGTTTGACCGCCAGGCAAGATGGTAACTATCAGGTGCGTATCACGCAGGGAACTTGCCGGGTTGAGTCGCCCGCCCTGCGCGTGACCGCGCCGCCGCTCGAAGCGCGCATTACCCCCGCCGGTTCCGCCAGTCTGTCGCCCGGTAGGCCCGTGCAGTTGCGGGCCAGCGCAGGCGGCGGGTACACCTACCAATGGCTGCGCAACGGCGGCAACCTGCCCAAAGCAAACAGCGCGACGTACCTGGCTACCCAGGCGGGCCGTTACGCCGTGCGGGTGACCGTCGGAATTTGTTCGCTGACGTCGCCGACGGTGAGTGTGACGGGTTCAGCGGGTGGTTTTCAGCCTGCCCAACCCGCCCTGCGCCTGGCGCTTCCGACCGAACCCGAAACAGGCTCAGACATCCTGCGGATGTTTCCTAACCCAACCAACGGACTGCTGACGGTGGAATTTTCAACTCCCGCCGTTCTCACCGAATCGCCCAGCGTCAGTATTTTTAGTATTGGTGGGGCCGAGGTTGTTCAAAAAACACTTCACGCGACGGTCGGAGGGCTTTATTCCCAAACCTTTGACTTACGCCAGTTGCCCGCCGGAACGTACACCTTGCGCGTGTGGCACGACGGCGTTTTGCGGAGCCGTTCGTTTGTAAAACAATGACTCTGACATCGGAGCGCGTCCTCGCCGGGGTTCGCTGCTTCTTGAAAAACCGCCGTTTCTGCGTAGTTTCGCGGGATTTCAAGCGATATATGAGCGAACTCAAACGCATTCCTCTTCACGATCTTCATCAGCAACTCGGGGGCAAACTAGTGCCCTTCGCCGGTTTTGAGATGCCGGTTCACTATTCCAACCTCATTCAGGAACACCTCGCCGTTCGCAATTCCGTCGGCGTTTTCGATGTCTCGCACATGGGCGAATTCGTCGTGCGCGGGCCGGGTGCGTTGCCCTTGCTCCAACGCGTCACGACCAACGACGTGGCCGCCCTGCACGACGGGAAAGTGCAGTATTCCTGCCTAACCAACGAGTTGGGCGGTATCGTCGATGACCTGCTCGTGTACCGTTGGGACGAAAACGAGTACTATCTTGTAGTCAACGCCTCGAACATCGAGAAAGATTGGAACTGGATCAACCAACACAACACCTTCGGGGCCAGCCTCGAAAACATCAGTGACCAGCTTTGTCTTTTTGCCGTGCAAGGCCCCAACGCGCTGCCCACGATGCAGAAACTGACCGACCTGGATCTGGCCGCTATGGACTACTACTCGTATAAACCCGGCACGGTAGCGGGCATCGACGACGTATTCGTGTCGGCGACGGGCTACACGGGCGCGGGCGGTTTTGAGGTTTACGTTTGGAACAAAGACGCCCGCCAAATGTGGGAAGCCATTTTTGAAGCCGGTGCCGAGTTTGGAATCAGGCCCGTGGGCCTGGGCGCGCGCGATACGCTCCGCACCGAAATGGGCTACTGCCTCTACGGCCACGACATCGACGACTCGACCTCACCCATCGAAGCCGGTTTGGGTTGGATTACCAAGTTCAGTAAAGACTTCGTTTACAGCGACTTTCACCGGCAGTTGAAACAAAACGGGGTCACTCGCAAACTCGTTGGGTTTGAGATGGTCGACCGGAGTATTCCGCGCCAGCACTACGAACTGATGAATGCCACCGGTCAAATTATCGGCGAGGTAACCAGCGGCACCCAGTCGCCGAGCCTGAGCAAAGGCATCGGGATGGGCTACGTTCAAACCAGCTTTAGCAAACCCGGCACCGAGATTTACGTCAACATTCGGAATAAATACCTGAAGGCCGTGGTGGTAAAAATGCCGTTTATCAAGAATCAATGAGTGAATGAGTCAATGATGGAATGAATGAATAGAAAACCATCCGGCCGGTATTCATTCATTCCATCATTGACTCATTCACTCATTGAATTTACATTATGAAACAAATCGACGTCTGTTTTACTCCCGAACTGCTTCATTTACACCAGGTTGAAAACTCCATTGTCGTGGTTGTCGACATTTTCAGAGCGACTTCGTGCATGGTTACGGCTTTTGCTTACGGCGTTTCGAAGATTTTGCCCGTGGCTACCCTCGCCGAATGCCGGAAATACCAGGAGATGGGTTACCTGACCGCCGCCGAGCGCGATGGCCTGAAGCCAGATGGCTTTGAATTGGATAATTCGCCCTTCAGCTACATGACCGAGCAGGTAGCCGGGGCCACGATTGCGGTGACCACGACCAATGGCACGTTGGCCATTACCCGGTCGCGGGCGGCGGTGAAGGTGCTGGTGGGGGCTTTCCTCAACCTTGGCGCTATGGCCGATTACCTGCGCAATCAGCAGTACGACATTCTGGTGCTCTGCGCGGGTTGGCGGGGCAAGCCGAATCTCGAAGATACGCTCTTCGCCGGGGCGCTCGTGGAGCGGTTGCAGGAAGATTTTCTGATTCTGGAAGATTCCCCGCTCATGGCCCTCCGCCAGTACCAACAGGCCAAAGACAACCTGCTCGGGTACGTGGCCAATTCGTCGCACGTGCGGCGGTTGCAACGGCTGGGCATTCAAAAAGACATTCCCTACTGCCTCCAGGCCGATCTCTACGACGTGCTGCCCGTGCTGCGGGGCAATGTGCTGGTGCGGATGTGAGACTGAATCCTCTCCTTTTTCATGCAAAAACTCACGTTTCTTTTCCTTATCTGTCTACTCCCGTTGGCGGGTCAGGCCCAAAAGGCCAAGCCCAAAAAAGTCGTTAAAAAACCTAAAATCACAGTTGTCAAAAAGCCTTCCTCAGCCACGGATCTCGACAAACACCCACTCAGCGACGGGCAGGCCGTCGCGCTCGACGTTGCCACGGGTAGCCTCTCGTTCGCTGATGCGGCCAACACCAATCCGCAGGGCCAGAAGCGCTACTTCGACCGCTACACGCTGACGCTTCGGCAGGGGGATTTACTGGTGGTCGAGTACGCCTCGGAAATTTTTCGGGTGATGCTTGGCCTGGAAAAACCCGACAAGCAAACCGTTTTCAGCCACGATTCCGTGGCGTTTGAAAATGTGAGTGTCCACCAGTTTAAGTTTGACGTACCGGCCACCGGCACGTACACGCTGTCGCTGACCTCCGCCGACCCGCAGCAGACGGGCGACTACACCGTGCGAAAATTCATCCTGCCCGTCAAAGCCATTTTCCCCGAAGCCAACGCTGATTTTTGCCAGAAACTGGCCTTTTTGATGGCCCAGAGCCAGTTGCAATTCAACCGTCTGGAGGGAAAGAAAACCAGGACGGAGAAAAAAACGGGCCTGATCGAGACCTACCAGGCCAGGTACGAAGTGGTGCCGGGGAAAACGTCGGAGATTGTCCGGGATAGGGAGTTGGGAAAATCGAAATTGAACGCGACACTGGCCGAGTTTACTAAAAAAGAAGAAGCCTTAAAAGCCCTCGAAACCTACGCCGCCCAACTCAGAGCCTGCACCCCCGGCTGGCAGTATGAAACCCTCGAAGGCGACACCTTTAAAGAAATCAGCGCCGCCACCTACGTCGACTTTCTGACCGTTTCAATGCGGATTTTGGGGAAAAAGAAATTTGCTGTCGTCCTGGGTGTGGATTAGGTCGTGGTCGGACTGGGCGTCCCCGACGACTTTTTTGTCTTCGGACTACAGCTAAAAAATCAGATAAACTCCAAGCCGTAGGGCAGCGGTTACAAACTCCCAGGAATAATAGGCACAAGTTACATTACACTTAAACTTGCGCCAGGCTGAGTTGTGCTACAACTAACACCGTACACTCTAATATTGCTCCGCCGTATCTCACGAACGTAAAAAATCCCAACGCTTTTAGTGAAGATCCGAGACTTTTACACATTCATTCTACGCTACCTGCATTTTGCGTTGCTCCTCAAAGAGGTCATAGCTGTTTTGCATCCGCAACCAGAATCCAGCTTCAATACCCAAAGCCTTTTCAAGTTTAAGGGCAATCGCTGCATTCATGTTGCGTTTGCCAGACAGGAGATCCGACAAATGAGATGGATAAATTCCATTCTGAACGGCAAATGCGGATTTCTTGATGCCCCGCCCTTCCAATTCCATCTCCAGCACTTCACCAGGATGGGTAGCATAAACAGGAATGAGTTCGTTGCCATCGCTGCCGATTACTTTAAATTCTTCTGCCATGGTTTGTAAGATTTATTATGTGTTATTGGTGTAAAACATTTTTATCATCAATGGCATTTAATACGCTAATCGCCGTAATGCAGGCTCATTTTCTCGATGGCAGCAATTTCAACCAGAGTGATTACGTCTTTTTCCAGTCTGAATTCGAGTCTAAAGCGTCCATCTACCCTGATTGAGTGAATGCCACTCTTCAATTTCTCGAAGTGCAAGCCGTTAATTGCGAAATTCAAAGATTACCCAAAACCCCGCCCCTACCACCCCGCCAACTCCCTCAAAATCGCCTCCGTATCCGCCCCCAACTTGGGAGCCGGGCGAAAAACTGGGGCTTCGCTGGCCGAAAACTTCAGCGGTGCGGCAATCTGCTTCAATCCGCCTACCGTCTGAATCATCCCCCGCGTCTGGATCTGGGGGTCGTTCTCGAGTTCATTTAAATCCAAAACGGGCGTTAGCGGCAGGTCGTGTTGCTGGCCGAAGGCGGTCCAGACGTCGCGGGTTTTTGTGGCAAACAGCGCGGCAATTTCGATTTTAAACCGGGCCAGGTCCTCCGCGTTTTCGGGTTGCATACAAGCCATCCACTCCGGCTTTTCTACATTTTCACAAAACCGTTGCCAGAATTTCGGTTCGAGCGTACCCAACGCCACGTAACCCCCCTCGGCGCAGGCGTACACGCCGTAATGCGCCAGCCCGCCCGAGAGCGGCAAGGTACCCCGGCGCGGCACCTGTCCGGTGGCGGCGTATTGCGTGTAGGGCACCGCCAGCAAGGGCATCACGGCGTCGGTCATGGCCACGTCAACGTGCTGACCCTGACCACTTTGTTGCCGGGCGAAAAGCGCGGCCAGCGTCGCCATACCCAGCAGGTACGAGCCGCCCGCAATGTCGGCCAGTTGTACGCCCGGTACGTCGGGTGGGCCGTCCGCCGGACCCGTCAAACCCAACACCCCGGCCAGGCCCACGTAATTGAGGTCGTGACCGGCGCGGTGGGCGTAGGGGCCGGTTTGGCCGTAACCCGTCACCGACACGTAAATAATGCGTTCGTTGACGGCCTGCGCGGCGGCGTAACCCAAGCCCAGTTTGTCGAGGAAGCCGGGGCGAAATTGCTCCACGACCACGTCGGCCGTTTTAATTAGTTTCAGGAAAAGTGCGCGGCCTTCGTCGCTGGTGTAATCGAGCAGCAGGCTGCGTTTGTTGCGGTTGAAGGCCAGGTAATTGGCCGATTCTCCGCCGAGGTACGGCGGAAAGGCTCGCACCGGATCGGGCTGATCGGGATGCTCGATTTTGATTACTTCAGCCCCCCAATCGGCCAGCAGCATCGTCCCCAACGGACCGGGTAGCAGGCGGGTAAGGTCGAGAATGCGGAGACCGTGGAGGGGCAGGTTTTTCAATTACGAATTAGGAATTAGGAATTGAATGCACCGGCCTGCTATCCGTTGACCTTTCTTTTGTCATGAGTCGTGAAGACGGAATCATAAAGTTGTCGGAAACGATCAAGTTTCCTAATTCCTAATTGCTTTTGACTCGTATCCTTTTTGAAAGGCGATTCCATCAATTATCATTTTGGCGATGATTTCGCGCATAATTTCGGAGGTTCCCCCGGCGATGGTCCCGACGCGCACGTCGCGGTAGGCGCGACAAATCGGATAATCTTCCATGTACCCGTAGCCCCCAAAGTATTGCAGGCAGGTATCCACGGTGCGTTTCTGAAGTTCAGAAGCAAACAGTTTGGCCATCGAACATTCCTGCACGACGTTCTGGTCCTGCGTGTGTTTCCAACACGTGCTGTACACAAACTCCCGCGCCACCGCAATTTCGGTGGCTACGTCGGCCAGAGTGTGCCGGATCGCCTGAAATTTAGCCAATGGTTTGCCAAACGCCTGCCGCTCGTGCAGGTACCGGAGCGTCAGGTCGAGGGCGTATTGCGCACCAGACACGGCCATGATCGCCGCCACGAGGCGCTCCAGTTGCAGACTTTCCATCAGGTAATAAAACCCCGCGCCCTCGGCTCCAATCCGATTTTCGACGGGTACACGCACGCCATCAAACCGGATTTCGGCAGTGTCGCTGCTGTGCCAACCCATTTTGTTGAGCTTGGTGCGCGTGACGCCGGGGCTGCTCAATTCAACCAGCAGCAGACTGAGTCCCAGCGTGGATGCGCCCGGCGTGGTTGCGCCCGGCATACTGGTTTTGACCGCCAGCGTGATAAAATCGCCGTACATTCCGTTGGAAATGAATGTTTTAGCTCCATCGACAATGTACGCATCCCCCGAAACGTCGGACCGCTCAAGCCGGGCGGTACAGCGCAACGCGGCCACGTCGGAACCGGCGTCGGGTTCGCTGATGCCCAGGGCCGCAACCGCCTGGCCGGCGATGGCGGGCACCAGGTATTTTTGTTTCAGCGCTTCGCTGCCTACCCTGAACAAGTGGTTGATGGCCATGAAAGTGTGTACGCTCACGGCGGTGGTAAACCCGCCCATGCCGCAACGGGCGAGTTCTTCGAGAAAAACCACGGAGTACCAAAAATCGGCCCCAGTACCTCCGTAGGCTTCTGGAAATGGCAAACCCAGGTAGCCCAACTCGCCCATGCGCTCAAAAATAGTGATCGGAATGCGCCGCTCAGTTTCCCAAGTCTCGGTATGCGGCACGACTTCCGCGTCGATAAATTGCCGCACCGTTTGGCGAAACAACGCGTGATCGTCGGTAAAATATTGGGAAATCATGGGAGGGGGCTTGGCGTTGGAAAATGAAATTTTGTCATGGCTCCGGCCACCCGGCCCGACGTTAGGAGGCGGACGCCGCGCGG
>JAJAZB010000398.1 GCA_026785975.1 Cytophagaceae bacterium
CCCCGGGGGGGCGCCAATCTCAAAAAAAAAAAAAAAAAAAAAAACCCGGCGGCCCCCCCCGGGGAACACCCCCCGGGGGCCAACCCCCGTTTCTCTAATCAGCCCTCTTCACATATACGCTTCGTCGCGCCCCAGTCTCAGTTTCACGATGTGGAGCGCATTCAGCACTTTCAGCAAGGGATACGCCGGATCGAACTCGTGCCAGCGGAAGCCGCCGAAGTTGGGTCGCCCGCCGAATCTGTGGTGATTGTTGTGGTACGATTCGCCCATCATCAGGAAGTCGAATGGCAGCAGGTTTTTGGCGGTGTCGTTCAACTCGAAATTCGTGTACCCGTAGCGGTGCGCGTACCAGTTGATAATGGCCCCGTGAATCGGACCCATGAAAAAATGAAGGGGCAGCAGCAGAAACAGCCAGGGCGACGTGGCAAACTGGATGTAAAACAGCGTGTAGGCCGTTCCCCAGGCCAGGCGCACCGGCCAGCGATCCCCGAAGCGTTCGAGCCAGGGCCAGTTGGGCACCCCTTTTTTGAACTTCGCCGGAATCGAGTCCCGGTTATTCAGAATGTCGTTGTAATAAATCCGGGTTTTCCACATCATGTCGAACAGGTTTTTGGAAAAGTCCGGCGAGTGCGGATCCTGCTCGGTATCGGCATGGGCATGGTGGAGCCGGTGCATGATGCCGTACGCGCGCGGACTCAAAAACGATGAACCCTGCCCGATAAACGTCAGCACGTAAAAGAACTTTTCCCAGCGGCTACTCATCGTGAACATCTGGTGGGCCGCATAGCGGTGAAGAAAGAGGGTTTGCATCAGCACCGACAGGTACCAGTGCGCAAGAAAAAAAGCGAGAATAATCATTGAGGTGGGGCCAGTGAATGAATTAAATAAGATTGAGCGTAACCAGACCCGATAAAAATTGGTAGCATCCCTCCTTAATCCGGTTGAACTCATCGGTCAGGGTGCGCAGGTGCGAATCGACCGCCAGGGTCGTGTACCATCCGAGGCGCGGGCTGGAGCAGGGCAATTGCTCCGTTGACGTGCAGGCAACGCGGTCGCAAACCATTGCGCCCCGCAAGCGCTGAAAACTACTCTTCAGCAGGTTCAGATCACCAAGATAATCAACGGCATTGTGGCGCAGACTCCGGTATGGTGGCTGCGTGGGCAGGTCGGCCAGGAGTATCAGGAGTTGGTCGATCTCCCGCTCGTCCTGAACGATGGTCGTGGCCCAGTGCTGATGCTGGTTCCGGCAGGTCTGAAAAGGGGAAGAATTTTCGTCCGGCGGCAGATTGATTCGGGTATCAGTCATGGTATAAAACGGAGGGGTGAAAAACGTACGGCGTAAAAGTAGCTCCCTCCGCCAGCCCCGTTCCTGAGGTTCGTCAACGCATTGGATGAGTTTTGTCAGCCGCCTTATTTTCTGAATTTAATCAGCCGTTTCCCTGACGAACCTCATGGGCGGCCCACCGGATTACCTCCACTTTTGATCCATCAAACGTGATGGAGTATGCACATTATCTTTTTCATGATCGGAATTAGTCTGGTGATGGCCCTGGGTTTCCTGGGTGCCTTTCTGTGGTCCATCCGCACCGGTCAGCAGGACGATTTATACACTCCCTCGATGCGCGTGTTGCTCGACGACGATGAGCCATCCCCTACACCAAATACCCCCTTTAACAGCCCGATCCTGCCATGAATGTTTCGCAGAAACCACCCATCATCACTTCGCCGAACGCGGCCCGGCCCGACCGAACCCTTCTGGAAACGGGAGACGCATCCGGCGTAGAGTACTTCAACTACGATAACCGCATGGTTCGCAATTTTGCCGTTGCCACCATCATCTGGGGCATCGTCGGTATGCTGGTGGGTGTGCTGATTGCCAGTCAGTTGTTTGCGCCAGCCGCTAACCTCGGCAATCAGTACACGACCTTTGGCCGGATTCGCCCGCTGCACACCAACGCGGTGGTTTTCGCCTTTGTCGGCAACGCGATCTTTATGGGCGTTTATTACTCCCTGCAACGGCTCTGCAAAGCCCGGATGTTCAGCGATTTGCTGAGTAAAATTCACTTTTGGGGCTGGCAAGCCATCATCGTGGCGGCGGCGATTACCCTGCCCCTGGGCCTGACGACGTCGCACGAATACGCAGAACTCGAATGGCCCATCGACATTGCCATTACGCTGATCTGGGTCGTGTTCGGGATCAATATGTTCGGCACCATCATCAAACGCCGGGAGCGGCACCTCTACGTCGCCATCTGGTTTTACATCGCTACGTTCGTGACGGTGGCCGTGCTGCACATCGTCAATTCCTACCAGATGCCGGTCAGCCTGTTCAAAAGCTACTACGTGTACGCCGGGGTGCAGGACGCGCTGGTGCAGTGGTGGTATGGGCACAATGCCGTGGCGTTCTTCCTGACGACACCGTTCCTGGGGCTGATGTACTATTTCTTACCCAAAATGGCCAACCGGCCGATCTACTCCTACAAACTGTCGATTCTGCATTTCTGGTCCCTGATCTTCATTTACATCTGGGCCGGGCCGCACCATTTACTCTACACCTCGCTGCCCGACTGGGCGCAGTCGTTGGGGGTTGTGTTTTCGATTATGCTCATTGCCCCGTCGTGGGGAGGCATGGTCAACGGGCTGCTGACCCTGCGCGGAGCCTGGGACAAAGTGCGCGAAGACACCATCCTGAAATTCATGGTCGTGGCCGTCACTACCTACGGCATGGCCACATTTGAAGGGCCGTTGCTGGCACTCAAAAACGTCAATGCCATTGCCCACTTCACCGACTGGGTGGTGGCGCATGTACACGTCGGGGCGTTGGGCTGGAACGGCTTTATGACGTTCGCCATTCTGTACTGGCTCATTCCACGCATCTACCGCACTCCGCTGTATTCCAAAAAGCTGATGGGTATTCACTTCTGGCTCGGTACGCTGGGAATCCTGCTCTACGCCGTGCCAATGTACATTTCGGGCTTTACGCAGGGGATGATGTGGAAAGAATTTACGCCCGAAGGTGTCCTGAAATACCCCAACTTCCTGGAAACGACCCTGGCCCTGTTGCCCATGCACCGGA
Source organism: Cytophagaceae bacterium (assembly GCA_026785975.1). Taxonomy (GTDB): domain Bacteria; phylum Bacteroidota; class Bacteroidia; order Cytophagales; family Spirosomataceae; genus JAJAZB01. The sequence goes on from JAJAZB010000398.1 coordinate 3,077, forward strand.
TGCGGGCGGTGGGTGGTACGTTCTACCTGCTGGGGGCGATTTTGATGGCGTTCAACCTCTTCAAAACCATGACCGCCGGTAAACTGGTGGCGAACGAAACCGCCGAAGCGCCCGCCCTCGTGAAGGCGTACGTACCGACGGGGAACGATACCTACTGGCACCGCTGGGTCGAGCGCAAGCCGATTCCGCTGCTGATCGGCTCCCTGATCGTTATTCTGATTGGTTCGCTGATTGAACTGGTACCCACGTTTATGGTCAGTTCCAACGTGCCCACGATTGCGGCCGTGAAACCGTACACCGCCCTCGAAGTGCAGGGTCGTGACTTGTACATCCGGGAGGGCTGCGTCAACTGCCACAGCCAGATGGTGCGCCCCTTCCGCAGCGAAACTGAGCGGTACGGCGAGTACTCCAAAGCGGGCGAGTTCGTGTATGATCACCCATTTTTGTGGGGCAGCAAGCGCAACGGGCCGGACCTGCACCGCGAAGGGGGCAAATACCCCAACGCCTGGCATTACCACCACATGCGCGAGCCAACGGCCATGTCGCCGGGGTCCGTTATGCCGCCGTATCCGTGGCTACTGGAGCAGCAACTCGACATTTCGAATACGTCGGATAAGTTGAGTGCCCTGAAAAAAGTGGGCGTTCCCTACGAGGAGCAAACGATCCGCTACGCCAACGAGGACCTGCAAAAACAGGCGCAACAGGTGAGCGACCAACTGGCGAAGGATGGAATCAAGGTGAAATCCGACCGGGAAATCGTCGCCCTGATTGCCTACCTGCAACGGCTCGGCACGGACATCAGGAAAATGGAAACCTCCACGAAGTGAGGAGTGAGGAGTTTTAATGCGCACCCGAACCCCATCACTCCTCACTCCTCACTACTAACTCATCACTTCTAACTACACAAAAACTCATGTTCAAGCAATTCATTTCAAAAATTCCCGGTGCGGACGTCTTCATGGTTAGTTCGTTCCTCACCTTCCTGACTTTTTTCGTGCTGGTTGGCCTGTATCTGCTACTGGTCGATAAAACCTACATCCGCCGGATGGGCAACCTGCCGCTCGATGAGTCGTCAACCGATTAATACCCTTCTACGCCCATGAATGCACTCATTTTATCCAATAGCTGGCTACTGGCCGCCGACCCGGCTAAATCCATCTGGACGATCTCGTCGGGTCAGGATTTAGTGATGCTCCTGCTTTCCCTGGTGGTGCTGGCCGGCATGGTGATGGTGGCCGTGGCAGCGCTGTACCTGCTGTTTATTCTCCGAAAATTACTGAATCCGGTGACCGTTGCGCAACCCGTTGAAACACGTTCATTGTGGCAGCGCGTATCGGGTCTGCGGCCGCTGAGTCAGGAAAAAGACCTGGAGATGGAACACGCTTACGACGGCATCGTCGAACTCAACAACCCGACGCCACCCTGGTTTATGGGGCTGTTCTTTGGCAGCATTGGTTTCGCCGTGATTTACCTGCTGATCTACCACGTGATCGGTACGGGCGATATTATGGCCAGCGAATACAAGCAGGAAATGGCCATCGCTGACCTGCAACGCGAGGAATACATCAAAAAAGTAGCTGGTTCCATCAACGAAAACACGGTAACCCTGATGAACGATGTGAAGGGGATTGACGCCGGGAAAGCGCTCTTTGCGCAAAACTGCACCGCCTGCCACGGGGTTAATGCCGAGGGTAAAGTCGGCCCGAACCTAACTGATCCCTTCTGGCTGCACGGCGGCACCATCAAAGCCGTTTACCACATCATCTCCGAGGGCGCAACCGAAAAGGGTATGATTGCCTGGAAAAAGCAGCTCAATCCGCTTCAGATGCAGCAGGTTGCCAGTTACATCCTGTCGCTGCAAGGCTCCAACCCAGCCGGGGCGAAGGAGCCACAGGGTAACAAAAATGCCGTAACCGTGGCCTTACGCTAATCAATGAACGCCATGAATACCAACGTAGCACCTAATCCGGCCAATTTCCGCAACGTACTGCCAACGGCCGATGCCGCAGGTGGTCGGCGGTGGCTGTACCCGCGCAGGGTTACAGGCCGGTTTACCCGCTGGCGCACGGTGGTGGCGGTGGTGTTGCTGGTCGCGCTGTTTGTCGGGCCATTCGTCTGGGTGGATGGTCACCCGCTGTTTCTGTTCAACGTGCTCGAACGCCGGTTTATCTTTTTCGGCGTACCGTTCTGGCCGCAGGATTTTTACCTGGTCGCCTTCGGGCTGATTGTCTTTATCGTGTTCATTTCCCTCTTCACGGTCGTCTTCGGACGGGTGTGGTGCGGCTGGGCCTGCCCGCAGACGATTTTTATGGAAATGGTTTTTCGCAAAATCGAGGTCTGGATCGAGGGCGATTACACGGCCCGCCAACGGCTCGATACGGGGCCGTGGACAACCGAAAAAGTGGCAAAGAAGAGTCTGAAACACGGTGTCTTCTTGCTGGTTTCGTTCGCCATCAGCAACACGTTTCTGGCCTACATCATTGGCCGCGATCAATGGCTGACGCTCATCACCGACAACCCGGCGCAACACCCGGTCGGGCTGGCGACGATGGGGCTGTTTACGGGTGTTTTTTATCTTGTGTTTGCCCGGTTGCGCGAGATTGTCTGCACCACCATCTGTCCCTACGGGCGATTACAGGGCGTTTTGCTGGATAAAAACTCGCTGATCGTTGCCTACGACTACATCCGGGGTGAGCCGCGCGGAAAGCTGAAAAAGGCCGAGCTTACACTGATTCCGGGAACCCCACCGAAAGGCGATTGCATCGACTGTAAACTCTGTGTACAGGTCTGCCCCACCGGTATCGACATTCGGAACGGGACGCAGTTGGAGTGCATCAACTGTACGCTCTGCGTGGATGCCTGCGACGAGGTGATGGATAAAATAAACCGACCACGCGGACTGATTCGGATCGATTCGCAGCAGGGTATCGAGCAGGGAAAACCATTCCGGTTTACCGCCCGAATACGGGCTTACAGCGGGGCGCTCGTCGTTCTGTTGGGGGTTATGGGCTTTCTGCTCATCAGCCGCCCGGTGCTGGACGTGACGGTACTGCGCGCACCGGGGCAGTTGTTTCAACGCGAAGCCGGTGGGAAGGTATCGAACCTGTACCTGATCGAGGTTGTCAATAAAACGTACCGACCGATTCCCGTGCGGTTCCGGCTGAGCCGCCCCGATGCTAAATTGAGTTTCGTGCAGCCGCTCACCACGGTTCCGGCGGGCGAACTGGCAAAGGGAATATTCTTTATCAACCTGCCCGAAAAAACCATTCGCTCAACCAGTACATCCCTCCGGATTGACGTACTGGTCGGTGACAACGTCGTCGAACAAATCGGAACCACCTTTTTAGGGCCGGTGCGGTAAATCGGTCAACAAATCAATTCACTCAAACACTAAACGCTTATGAATTGGGGAAAATCCATCGTACTCGTTTTTATCGTCTTTGCCGGGTTTATTGGTTTCATGATTTATCGGATGTGCCGCCAACGCGTCGATCTGGTGCGGGACGATTATTACCAAACCGAAATTGCGTATCAGCAACAGATCAACCGGTTGGTCAATGCCAGCCAAAAAAAGCCCCTCGATATGACTTACCACGCCGACGTACAACAAATCGCCTTTGTTTTACCCACTACCCTCCACCGGGGTGTGATTTATTTTTACCGTCCATCGGATCGGGCGCAGGATTTCAACCTGCGCATTCCGGATATCCATCCTGCCCGACAGGTCGTGTCGACGGCTAAGCTGGCGCGGGGCTTCTGGCGAGTGCAACTCACCTGGTCCGATGGTCAGCGCGACTATTACACCGAACAGGATGTGTATTTGTAAACGCCCATGAATCTACATACGCTCTGGTGGACAGTGGCCCTGACAACGGGCCTGATCGGTAGCCTGCACTGCGTGGGTATGTGCGGACCACTGGCTATGGCCCTGCCGGTTGGGCGATTGCCCCGGTCGCAACGCGGACTGGCCATCGGGCTGTATCACCTCGGGCGGGTGACGGCCTACACCGGACTTGGCCTGCTGATGGGCACCATCGGTCAGGGGCTACTATTGGCCGGACTGCAACGACCAGTGTCGATTGCGGCCGGGCTGTTTTTGCTGCTTTGGGCGCTGATGAATCGGGGCGTATTTCCGGGTCTGGCCATGAGTCGGGCCTCGCGCTGGGTGGTTCAGCCCATGACCCGCTTTCTGCAAAGCCCATCGTTGCGGGCGTTTACCGGACTGGGTTTTCTCAATGGATTGTTGCCCTGCGGATTTGTGTATGTCGCTTTGGCCGGTGCCATTACAACGGGTAGCTCGGCTACCGGGGCGGCCTACATGGTGTTGTTTGGGCTGGGAACGGTTCCGGCGCTGCTCGCCGTCCGGTTTTTACCCAACTTGTTTTCGGTGTCGATACGGCGAAAGTTCACGCTGTTCATGCCCGTCGTGACGGTAGCACTGGGTCTTTTGCTGTTGCTTCGGGGCATTTATAATCCAGCCACGACGGATAGAACCGGCCGTGTGATCCCACTCTGTCATGGTAGTCGGACTGGTGTGGTTCGGGTTAACCAATAAAGCGGACAGCCCTTTCAACGGTTGTCCGTCCGTTCGGGTAAGTCAGGCAGACCGGCGTTCTTTTTGCCCGGTGTCAGCGCACCTCCCTGCCGCTTGAGTTGAACATGACCACGGGCAAAGTCGGCTGGGATTTCCCCACTAACCGACTTTGCCCGTGATGGCTAAAAAATGAATTGCCCTGGGTTCAGATCACACTCGCATGATCAAAACCGGCATCGTGGCGTGATTCAGCACGTCTTCGGCCACACTACCGAACAGTAAATGCTGTAACCCCTTGTGGCCTTGCGTGAACAACACGACCAGATCGGCGTTTACTTCGTCGGCGTAGCGGGTAATCCCCTCCGGAACGGTTGGGGCCGGGCGCACGATAAACTCAAATTCCGTAATGCCTTTAACGCGGGCAAAGTCATTTACCCAGTCCCGTACGCCCTCGGGATCGCGGTCATCGCTGGATGTTAGGATGTACAAAAACTGGTGCAGCCCTTTCTCTCCCATCGGAAACGGGTAGTGCCAGGTGGCTTTCAGGCGGTCGTCCACGTCCACGGCGCAAACGATGTTTTCGGGTTTAAACCGGGCAATCGGTTGTTTTACGATCAGTACCGGACAATGCGCATACCGCACGATCTCTTCAGCATTCGACCCGAACAAAAACTCATTTAACCCTGATGCCCCCTTGGAGGCCATGACAATCAGGTCGGCGGGTCGCTCCGTCACGTTATGCACCAGCCCGTCTCCGTTCGTGATGAGTGTAGGAATAATGGTAACCCCATTGTAGGCAGCGTGGTCGGCAAACCGCTTCAGGGAGGCCTCGGCCTCCTGCTCGATTTCCCGGTATTCGGCAACCGTGCGATCAGTGCTGACGGCCATGGATATGGTATAGGCGTAGTCGGGCATCGGTAACGGGTAAACCACCACGTGCAGGAGCAGGATGGTGGCCCCGGATGTTCTGGCAAGGTCTACCGCCACGGACAGGGCCGCATCCGTACCGGGACTCAAATCGGTTGGAACGATGATCGTTTTCATACTTGGGCGTAGTTTAGTTAACGGCACAAAGAAATCGGTATACCGCGCTTCAGACAATGACGACAAATGGGGAACACCCTGATTTTCGTCAGTTGCGTGCTATTTTCTGTACAGATTTCGCACTTGGGGCAACAGGGCAAAAAAGATCAGCATGACCGCGAAAAGCATATAGAAACTATGCAGCCAGTGTACGGCCTGGAGGAATATCATCTGAATTTGTATCCAGAAAATAAGCGTAAAGGTGCAGTACAGGCAATACGTCCACGACCAGTGCATATCGCTGAAAAAATTAATCCGCTCGGTGTAATAACCTTTCTGACCTGTTTATTTAAACCCTACGCTACAGAGCAAGGTGCTGATCTTTAGTTTTTATAAATATATATTCTTTCACCTGAAAGGGAATAAGGAAATAGATTACCGTTTCAATTTTTATTGAAGACCAGTAGGGGCACTTTCATCTGGAAAGACAATTCCTCCGCTTTACTGGAAAGAAAAAGCTTCTCGAAAAATGTTCTTTTCTGATCCGTAAACATGATGACAATCGACGGTTTCCTGATTTTGATTTGATTTTGCAAATTTTCAATCAGCGAATGAATCCCATCATTTTTTTCAACGTGCAACGTCAAGCCGTAGTTGAACTTTTCCTTAAAAGCCGCTTCAATTAATTCTTTATCAAAAATAACTTCATCCGGCCAGGTAAAATGTAGTGCTTCAACTTTTGTGGCAAGTGGTTGCGCAAAATCGAAAACCTTTTTTAGTTCTTCCGAATAATTGCGAAAATCGGTTGCATACATGACGCTCTTGATGTCCGCAATTTTGTAGGCTTTGGGAACCGCCAGCACGGGCACCTCCGACTTCGTAATCAGATTGCCAGTGTTGGAGCCAAACACTTTTTCATACGTTCCGGCTCCCCTGGTACTGATGCAGATGTAGTCGATACCCGGATTCTCCCGGCAATAATCCAGGATGGCTACATCAGCACTGATACCCTGAATAATGATTTTGGAACAGGTACCCTGTTTTACGTCCATTTGCCGGTACGTGGTGGCTATGAACTTTTCAAATTTTAGCATACAGGATTTTTCTTCCTGCTTTGCATAGTTTTTATATTCAGAATCCGACCACCGGGTTGGCCTCATCACATGAAGCACGTGGACGAATACCAATTCAAGTGGTTGCCGGGCCGCCCAATGAATTGCAAACCGAACGCCACTTTTTGAATTTGCTGAAAAATCGGTTGGAACCAGTATTTTTTTCATAAGATGTGATGTGTGATTTTCTGTTTAAGAGCGAATTGTATGGGTAAAAGAAATCCTAATGGTTTGCGGCACCATTTGGGAATTTATCCTATCCCGTCCTGTTTTCATGGTACGTAAAGTTGTTTTGCAAACTGATTGATAATCCTGTAAAGCTACGGGGAGTGTACCCGACTATTTATGACGTGGATCACCTGGCAGACTATTTTTGGTCATGTAAACCCGCCGACGCAAGTTGCTGTGGTGTCTGTCGGGGTGCGCGTAGTTGTCGAATAATCCATATCATCGCCACGGGCGGCAGGCCCGACCCGATAATCAGCAGCAACGCCCGACCTTCGAGTGACTGAATGGCCAGTACCGTGCGCAGGAGTGGTACGTAATACGTGAGCAGCAGCAGCCCGACGTTTAGGAGCAGAGCCAGCCAGACGTAGCGGTTGCGGGTGATTTCGTTGATGAACAGGGAGGATCGCTTGCCGGAATACATACTAAAAACGTGCAGCATTTGCGTCCAGCATAGCGCGTAGAATGCAACGGTGCCGCCCTGAGCCGCCGTGTAGCCCCATTGCCACCGGACGAACGCATACGCCCCCAGCACCGCCACCGTGATGACCCCCGCGTACACCACGACCTGTTGCCAGTCGGCCCGGCTCAGCAACGGACTGTTGGCCGGGCGCGGGGAACGTTTCATCAGCACCTTATTTTCGCGGCCAAATCCTAGGGCCAGCGCCGGAAACACGTCCGTCACTATGTTTATAAACAGAATTTGCAGGGGCAACAGCGGATTGCCCAGCCCAATCAGCCCGGCCAGCGCCACCACGAAAATCTCGCTCAGATTACACGACAGCAGAAACACCACAAATTTGTGGATGTTCTCGAACATCACCCGTCCCTGACCAATAGCCCGCACCACGGATGCGAACGAATCGTCTTTGAGCACTAAGTCAGCCGCTTCGGCGGCTACCTGGGTCCCCCGCAAACCCATGGCAATGCCGATATCCGCTTTTTTCAGGGCGGGGGCATCATTGACGCCGTCGCCAATCATGCCGACGACGTTGTTTTGTTGCTGGTAAAAATCAATCAGGGCCAATTTCTCCGCCGGACTGACGCGGGCGAATACCCGGCATTGCAGCAACTGATCCCGCTCGGCGGTGGTTAGCTGATCGGCGGGGCGGAGTTGCTTGCCCGTTAGCGTCAGGGTGTCGCCCGGCTCGATGAGTTGCACCTGCCGGGCAATCGTCAGGGCGGTCGTGGGGTGGTCGCCGGTAACCATCACGACCTGGATGCCCGCCTTTCGGCACGCCTTCAGGGCCGGAATAACGGCTAAGCGGGGCGGGTCCAGAAAGCCGATCAGCCCCGCGAACGTGATCTCGCCCTGGGCAAAGGTCGCGTCGTCGGGGTGTTCTGTGGTTTCTTTATACCCAAAAGCCAGGGTTCGCAGGCCGTCCTGCGCCATCGCTTCGGCGCGTTGCTGCTGACGGGCACGTTGATCGTCGGTGAGCGCCGGGCAACGGTTTAGCAGTTCTTCCAAAGCCCCTTTAACCGCCACGATGTAGCCCGGCCCGCTCCGGTGCAGCGTGGCCATCTGCCGGGTATGGGGACTAAACGCCTGTTCGGCCAGACGCGGGTAATCGGTGCGAAGCGTACCCGGTTCCTGACCGGCACCGATGGCAAACTTCAGCAGCGCCACTTCAATTGGGTCACCCAATTCCCGGTTGGCCGTTCCCCCAACTGCCCCTACTTCGGCATTGTTGCAGAGTACCCCCAGCAGTACTAATTTTTTGAACGGAGCCGTTTCGGGTAACGTAGCCTCGCCCAGGGCAATTTCCAGCGCGGGCGGCTGCGTAGCGGTTTTTACTTCGGCGTACGCATCGTGCTTCCCGTCGGGTAGTTGCAGACTGAATACCTCGATGCGGTTCTCGGTCAGCGTACCGGTTTTATCGGTAAAAATAACGTTGGTTTCCCCCAGGGTGCTCACCGCCGAAAGCCGCTTGACCAGCACTTTGTGGCGGGCCAGCCGCATCATTCCGTTGGCCAACGCAATGGTCGCGACCACGGACATTCCCTCGGGAATAGCGGCAATGAACAAGGCGATGGACGTTTCGACTAACCGTCCGACCGATTCGCCCCGCAGCAGGCCCACCACCACAAACCCGGCGGACAGGACCAGTACCACGCCGATAAGTACCTTCGAGAGGCCATTCAGTTTCTCCTCCAGGGGAGTAATGTTGTGTTCGGCCTGATCGACCAATTGGCTGATCTTGCC